>NZ_JBFAIU010000008.1:0-61660 GCF_040654855.1 Asanoa sp. NPDC050611 | reverse complement strand
AAAACCATAGGTTCGAAACCCCTTTCGCTGTGTCTAGGGTAACACGCGGGAGCACCGATCGACCGCGCGGGAGCGGCGCATGCTCAGCACGTACTCGACGAGGCTGATCAGCACGTGCTTGGTTGAGTCACGGTTGCGGGCGTCGCAGGCCACCACCGGGACGTCGCTGGAGATCGCGAGGGCGTCGCGAACGTCCTGCGGGTCGTGGTACTGCACGCCGTCGAAGCAGTTGATCGCCACCAGGTAGGGCAGGCGGCGGTGCTCGAAGAAGTCGATCGCGGCGAAACAGTCGGCTAGTCGACGGGTGTCGACGAGCACGATCGCGCCGATCGCGCCTCGGACCAGCTCGTCCCACATGAACCAGAACCGAGTCTGGCCAGGTGTGCCGAACAGGTAGAGGATCAGGTCACGATCGATCGTGATGCGGCCGAAGTCCATCGCGACGGTCGTGGTCGTCTTGCCCGGCACCTGCCGGGTGTCATCGACGCCGACGCCGGCCGAGGTCATGATGGCCTCGGTGGTCAGCGGCGTGATCTCCGACACCGACCCGACCAGCGTGGTCTTGCCGACGCCGAAGCCACCGGCGATGACAATCTTCGCCGACGTCACACGACCAGCGCTCGGGCGGTGCGTCACGTCAGAGCCTGCGAAGTCCACTCAGCACCCTCTCCAGCAGTTCAGTGCCCACCGCATCGTTCGTGTCTTCCAGTGAGGTCGGTTCGTAGACCGCGACGAGCCCGTCGGCGGCCATGTCGGCGATCAGGACCCGGGCAACACCCAGCGGGAGTTGCATCCGGGCCGCGATCTCCGCGAGCGACTGCAACCGGCCGTCGCACAACGCGGCGATGTATTGGTGCTCGCGGCCGTGCCCACCCTTGGTTGAGTTGGCTGTCCGGCCACGGACCGTCGTCTCGACGAGTGCCTCGAGGGCGATCTCGAGTCGGGGTCGGGTGCGTCCGCGGGTGACGGCGTACGGCCGCACCAGCGCGCCGGTTGGCTCGTCTCTGTCGGTCATCGCCGTTCACCTCCTTCGCATCCGTTTCCGCTCGGCCCGACCGATCGGGACCCGTCGCGTGTGTTGTTGTGGTGGTGCTCAGTTCTCGGAACAGCTAGCCCAGCATGCCCGCGGCGGTGCGCGGCGCCGGTGTGAGCGCCTCACCGACCCGGTCGACCAGCAGCGCCATCTCGTAGCCGACCTGGCCGACATCGCAGCTGCGGGCCGCCAGGACCGCGAACGAGGAGCCGTCGGAGATCGACATCAGGAACAGGAACCCGTTGTCCATCTCGACGACGTTCTGCAGCACCGCTCCGCCTTCGAAGCAGCGTGCCGCACCCTGGGTCAGGCTGACCAGACCGGACGAGATCGCGGCCAACTGGTCGGCCCGGTCCCGTGGCAGGTCCCGCGACGAAGCGAGGAGCAGACCGTCGGCCGAAACCGCGATCGCGTGCGCGACACCCGGCACGCGGTCGGCGAAGTTGGCAAGCAGCCAGCCGAGATCTTGCGTGGTTGTCATCGTTCGTGCTCCTTCTGACCGCTCCCGGCACCCGGACCGTGGCCAGCTTGGGAGGGCTGCCCGGCCGGAGTCGTATCCGAAGTTTCGTCCTTGGGCTGGGTGCGACCGCGCTGCACACCTCGGTGGTAGGCCGAGAGCAGCCCGCGGACCGCTTCCGGCGTGCGCTTCTGCACCGAGGAAGCCGCCTTGTCGACCCCGCCCGGCACGAGCTGCGCCATCGGAACCCGCTTGGGCAGGCCGGCCTGCGTGGTTTCGTTCACTTGCATCTCCGACATGGCGGAAGCTGCCCGCCACCCGTCGTCCGCGGCCGTCGCCCAGGACTCCGGCTCTGGCCGGCGGGCGGCACCGTTTCCGTTGCCCTCGCCGTTCAAGCCGGTCGGCCGCGATTGCTGTGCGGGCCCCGCCGGGACCGGCCGCGACGGCAGGCCCCCGCCCGCAGCGCTGCCACCCGGCGCACCGCCACCCGGCACGCCGCCACCGGGCGCGCCGCCACCGACCGGGCTGCCCATGGGGCTGCCCGTGGCCGGCATCGTCCGTGACTGCGGCGAGCTGGTGAGCCGCTGGCTGGCCTCGACGGTGACGAACTGCTCCGTCGGTGCGGCGGTGGCACCACCACCCACGCGGGCGTCGGCGGTCGACGGCGCCGTGGTGGCTGCGGGAGCAGCTTCCGCGGTGCTCGGGGTCGGCGTGAGCGACGTCTCCTCCGAGGCGGACCGGCGCGTGCGGAACCACGCCGACTCCAGCTCGCGGAAGATCGGCAGCTCCATCGTCTCGTCGGCGAACCGGGCCTTGTTGGTGGCCGGGATGATCGGCGGGACGGCGGGCTGGGCCTGCGCCGCCGGTGCCGCGGCCGGGCGCTCGACCCGGGGCAGCTCGGCGGTCAGGTCGAAGCCGGCGCTGGCGTGCTCCGCGACCGGCTGCGGCTCGGCCGCGACCGGCGGCCACGCCGGTGGTGCCTGGCCACCCGCCGGTGCGCCGCCGAACGGTGCACCGGAGCGCCCGTTGCCGTACGGCGCCGCAGGGCTGGCCTGCGGCGGTGCGGCGGCGGGGGGCGCGGCCGGCGGCGGCGGAACGGCGGCCTGCGGCTGGCTCAGCGGAATGCGCTGGCTCTCCGGCTGTTCCGGTTCCCGCGTCGGCAGGCCCCCGGACCGGCCAGGAACGACCGGGCTGTCGGGCATGGCGATCGGCGGGCCGGCCGGCGCGCTCGGCGGCAGCGTGGGGCCGCCACCCAGCTCCCACGGCTCGGGCTGGCGCGGCGCGGCCGCGGGCCCGGGCGTCGACGGGGGCACCGAGATGACCGGTGGCACGGAGATGACCGGGGGCGCCGAGAACGGGGACGCGCCGGCGTCCCGCGGCGTCTGGCGCGGGATGGCGGGCGACTGCGGGCCGGCCGTGACCTCGCCCTCCACCGCCCAGCCGTCGGTCGAGCGGCGCTGCGGCAGCGTCTCGTCGCGCCGGCGCGAGCCGAACGCGTCGCCGAGGCCACCACCGCCACCACCGCTCTGCGGGCCGGCGCCGGTGAGGTCGGACCAGGCCGGCATCGCGCCGCCGGAGCGGCTGCCGTTGCCGTTGCCGTTGCCGAACCCGTTGGACGGCGCGTCGCCCGGCCGGCCACCGAACGCACCGGCGAAACCGCCGCCCGCGCCGGCGCCGGTGAGGTCGCGGTCGGACCGGGCCACGGGGCCGCTCTCCAACGCCAGCGGCGTGGCGAACGGCGACCGCGGGACCTGGCCCTGCGGCTGCTGCTGCTGGACCGGCACCTCAAAGGCCGTGCCGGCCTGCGGCCCGCGCCCGGCCAGTGCCCGGGGCACCAGGACCGAGGTGGGCAGCGCGACGTCGGCGACCGTGCCCCGGTCGGCGGCCGGGCGCAGCTCGACCTTGACGCCGTGCCGCGCGGCCAGCCGCGCGACCACGACCAGGCCCATCATCCGGGAGACGGCCACGTCGACCATCGGTGGCGTGGCGAGCCGCTCGTTGAGGTCGTGGAGCTGGTCGGGGGTGATGCCGATGCCGCGGTCCTCGACGTAGAGCACCGCGCGGTCACCCACCCGGCGGGCCTCGACCATGACGTGCGAGTCGGGCGGCGAGAACGCGGTCGCGTTGTCGAACAGCTCGGCGACCAGGTGCACGAGGTCGTTGACCGCGTGCGCGGCGACCTCGATGTCCCGGTCGATGACGCCGAACTCGATGCGGGTGTAATGCTCGACCTCGGACTGCGCGGCGCGCAGCACGTCGATCAGGGCGGCTGGCTCCCGCTGGATACGGGTCGAGTCCGCGCCCGCGAGCACCAGGAGGTTTTCGTCGTTGCGGCGCATCCGGGTGGCCAGGTGGTCGAGCTGGAACAGCTCGGCCAGGCGGTCCGGGTCTTCCTCGCCGCGCTCCAGCCGGTCGAGGTGACCGATCAGCCGGTCGACCAGGATCTGCGAACGGCGGGCGAGGTTGACGAACATCGTCGCGACGGAGGCCCGCAGGGCGGCCTGCTCGGCCGCGGTGCGGACGGCTTCCAGGTGGACCGCGTTGAACGCCTCGGTCACCTGGCCGAACTCGTCCTTGCTGCGGACGGGCAGCGGCTCGGCGATCTGGTTGGCCAGCTGGGCCGGCGACATCTGCGTCGACAGCGCCGGGTCACGCAGCCGGGACACCGCTTGCGGCAGGCCGTACTGCGCGACCGCGAGCGCGCCGTGCCGCAGCTCACGCAGCGACCGGGCCATCGACCGCGCGACCAACCAGGCGAACAGGATGGCCAGCAGCAGCATGGCCAGCAGCAGGCCGGTCTCGATGAGGACCTGGCGCTGCACGTCGTCGCGCAGCGTGGTGGCGGTGTCGACGACCGTGTTGTCGAAGCGCCGCTCGACGCTGCGGATCAAACGGCTGTGGCCGAGCAGCGCACTGTCCCACGCGTCGCGCGAGAACGGGGCGCCCCCGAGCTTGCCGTCGGTCGGCATGCTGCCGGTGATCCAGCCGGCGTAGGAGGTCGACGAGCGCAGGTCGGAACCCGCGACGGTCTGGTTGTACTGCTCGCGCTCGGGCAGGGTGGCGACCGCGATGAACGTCTCGTTCGCCTGCACCTGACCGGTCTGCGAGGCGATGAACTCCTTCTTGAGGTTCTGGTTCATCGTTTCGCTCGCGCTGTAGGCCTGCAGCACGACGAGGCGCTCCTGTGAGAGGAACTCCTTCTGCCGGGCGACGGCCGCGACGGCGCGCATCCGCTCGCTCAGCGTCGTGTCGGCGGCCAGCTGGGCGGCGCCGTCGCGGAGCGTGAGCAGGTTGTCGGTGAGGGCGTTGTATGCGTTGGCCGCGTCGGTGAAGGCGAACTTGCGCCCCGTCACCTGGCTGCGCACGCCCGGCAGGCCCTGCAGGCCCGCGTCGATCTGGTTGAGCGTCGAGACGAAGTTCGGCGGCAGGTCGTTGAGGGAGGCCCGCTGCGTCGCGTAGTTGTTGACCACGCGGTCGACCGCCTGCTGGGCGCTGTCGAACGACGCCCGGTATTTTGCCTGGTCGTTCGTCTTCTCGGCGCCCAGGAACAGGGCCGCCGCGGCGCGCTCGTTCTGCAGGTTCTGGACGAGATCCCCGGACGCTTCCACCACCACGGCGAGGTCGCGTGCCTGGTCCGCGTTCTCCGACGTCTCGATGTGATCGATCAGGCCGTTGGTGCCAACCACGATCGTCGCCAGGGTCGGCACGATCATGATGAGGCCGAGCTTCGACCAGATCGGCAGATCACGAAGCCGGCCGGCTGGCCGGCGGAGACGCGACATGAAGGAATTCGCCGTCTTCGGCCGCTTGCTCACGTCACCGCCCTCCGGTTCGGCGCCGTCAGGAAATTGCGCACGGGCACCGCCGATCGACCGACCCGGGCGGGTCGGACCCCCGGCATTCCATCACGTCGGCCTGCCAAAGAGAAAGCCCACCCTGTGCGTCATCGCCGTACCGATGCGATGTTCAGACCGTTTGTCAGCACGGCGTTTGGTTGAGGTCACCCTAGGTGAGGATCGATCTCCGTCGTGCGGTACTTCTTCCGTGGGGCGCGCGGGATTACGCCGGTGGTGCAATGCCCTTTTAGGGGAAGCACACCATGGATTAGTACGAACGGCCGGCGAAAATGGCCCGTTAAGTCTGGATTGGACTTCCGATTCGCCGGATTGTGCGCCTGACGAAGACGCCCATCACGCCAATTTGGCGTACGCGGGCTTGATCACCTCATTGATGATGGTGAGCCGTTCGTCGAAGGGGATGAAGGCGCTCTTCATCGCGTTGATGGTGAACCACTGCAGCTCGGCCCAGCCGTAACCGAACGCGTCGACGAGCAGCGCCATCTCGCGGGACATCGAGGTGCCGCTCATCAGCCGGTTGTCGGTGTTGACGGTGGCCCGGAAGCGCAGGTCGCGCAGCAGCCCGATGGGGTGCCGCTCGATCGACGGCGCGGCGCCGGTCTGCACGTTGGACGACGGGCACAGCTCCAGCGGGATCCGCTTGTCGCGCACGTACGCGGCGAGCCGGCCGAGCACCGGCTGCCCACCGGGGGTGATGTCGTCGACGAGCCGCACGCCGTGCCCGAGGCGGTCGGCGCCGCACCACTGGATCGCCTGCCAGATGGACGGCAGCCCGAACGCCTCGCCCGCGTGGATGGTGAAGTGGAAGTTCTCGCGCTGCAGGTATTCAAAGGCGTCGAGGTGGCGGGTGGGCGGGAAGCCCGCCTCGGCGCCGGCGATGTCGAAGCCGACCACCCCGGTGTCCCGGTAGCGGACCGCCAGCTCGGCGATCTCCGTCGAGCGCGCCGCGTGCCGCATCGCGGTCAGCAGCGTGCCGACCCGAATCTGCTGGCCCTTGGCCGCCGCCTCCGTCGTGCCCGCGGCGAACCCACGCAGCACCGCCTCGACCACGGCGTCGAGCGTCAGCCCGCGCTCCAGGTGCTGTTCAGGCGCGAACCGGACCTCGGCGTAGACGACGCCGTCCGCGGCCAGGTCGAGCGCGCACTCGGCGGCGACCCGGTGCAACGCGGCCGCGGTCTGCATCACCGCGACGGTGTGGTCGAACGTCTCCAGGTAGCGTTCGAGCGAGCCGGAGTCGGCCGACTCGACGAACCACTGCCCGAGCTCGCCGGGGTCGGTGGTGGGCAGGGCATGGTCGACATCGGCCGCGAGCTCGACGATGGTCGCCGGTCGCAGGCCGCCGTCGAGGTGGTCGTGCAGCAGCGCCTTGGGCGCCTTGACGATCTCTTCCATGCCGATTGCGACCATGGAAAGACCCTAGTGGCTGAGGATGGATGAACCGCGACGTTGTGGCGTACCTGCGTTGTCCGGTGTGCCGCGAAACACTCGAACCCGGCGAGTCACGCACGCTGCGCTGCCCACGGGGCCACAGCTTCGACCTCGCCAGGCAGGGGTACGCGGACCTGAGCGCCGGCCGCTCGCCGCACACCGGTGACACCGCGGAGATGGTCGCCGCACGGGCGGAGTTCCTCGCGGCGGGCCACTACGCGGCCATCTCCACGGCGCTGGCCGAGGCGGCGGCCGGCGCCACCGGGCTGGCCGTCGACGTCGGCGGGGGCACCGGGCAGCACCTGGCGGTCGTCCTCGACCAGCACCCCGAGCTGCGCGGTCTCGTCGTGGACGCGTCGAAGCCGGCCCTGCGCCGGGCCGCGCGGGCGCACGACCGGGCCGGCGCGGTGCGGGCGGACGCATGGGGCCGGCTGCCGCTGGCCGACCACGACACGGCCGTGCTGCTCGACGTCTTCGCGCCGCGCAACGGCGCCGAGTTCCACCGCGTGCTGCGCGCCGACGGCCGGCTGCTGGTCGTGACGCCGGAGCCGGACCACCTGGCCGAACTGGTGGCGGGGCTGGACCTGCTCTCCGTCGACCCGGCCAAGGAGGAGCGCCTCGCCGCCGGCCTCGAACCGCACTTCGCCCTGACCAGCCGGCGGTCGCTGCGGTGGACCATGCGACTGGATCGGGCGGAGGTCGCCACCGTGGTCGGCATGGGCCCGAGCGCCTGGCACCGCGCCCCGGGCACGATCGACCTGCCGACCCCGCTGGACGTGACCGCCGCGGTGCGCCTGGACGAGTTCCGGCCTAGGTAGAGAGGTCGACTTCTTCCCAGCCGCCGGGCGGCTCGTGGTAGGGCCCGCGGAACACCACCGCCCACTCCAGCGCCCAGCGGCGCTGCCCGATCGCGTTGGCGTCGATGACGCCCGGCAGGTTCATGCCCCGCCGCTCCGCCTCGAGGTAGCTCCAGTCGAGGCAGTAGTAGAAGTCGAGCATCGCGGCGGCCTCGGCGGCGTCCCGCGGCGCGGCCAGGATCCGGGACCGCCACGCCCGGAATGTCTCGCCTTCCGGCAGGTGCGGCAACGCATCCATCAACCGCTCGTCGGTCGGCGCCGTCGGGTCGAGGTGCTTGCTCATCCCGAGCAGCCAGGCGAGCGCGAAGATGGCGTCGTGGTGCAGGACGAAGGACCGGCGGTCGCCCCGCTCGGCCACCACGAACTGCCATTCCGGCGGTGTGACCAGCTCGACCAGGTGTGAGGTGAGCAGCCAGCTCATCGCCGCCTGGGGCGGCATGCCGAAACAGCGGGCCAGCACGAGGTGCAGGATCGCGGTGCGCGCCTCGATGTCGCCGGTGGGGCGCAGCTCGACTTCGTCACCTGGCTCCCACACGAGCGGAAACCCGGTCGGCGGCGTCGGCAGCCGGAGTCGGCGCAGCTCATCGACGCTCGCGGCGCGGATGGGCCGCGGGTCGGGAGCAGACACGGACACGGCGTTCGTTCCTCTGGCGTCGGTGATCCCCCTGGCCAGCGAGGATAGCCGTTCCGGGCGCCCAGCGGAATGTCAGGCGAGCCGATCGATGACCAGTGGCGCCGTGGCCTGCGGTGAACTGCGCACGGACACCGCGCCGGCGGCCGCCTCGATGGCCGCGGCGAACCGGGCCGGGTCGTCGGCGCGCAACTCGTAGAGGGGCTCGCCGGCCCGCACCGGGTCGCCGGGCCGCCGGTGCAGCACGACGCCGGCCGCGGCCGAGACCGGGTCCTCCTTGCGCGCGCGGCCCGCACCGAGCCGCCAGGCGGCGACACCGATCGCGTACGCGTCCACCGCGGCGACGAACCCGTCGGTCTCGGCGGTGACCGTGTGTGTCTCGCGAGCGGTCGGCAGGGCCGCGTTGGGGTCACCGCCCTGCGCGCGGATCATCGCCCGCCAGGAGTCCATCGCGCGGCCGTCGGCGAGCGCCGCGGCCGGATCCGCGTCGGGCCTGCCGGCCGCGGCGAGCATCTCGCGCGCCAGCGCGAGCGTCAGCTCGACCACGTCGGGCGGGCCACCGCCCGCGAGCACCGCCAGCGACTCCTCGACCTCGACGGCGTTGCCGATCGTCAGGCCGAGCGGCGTGGACATGTCGGTGAGCAGGGCGACGGTCTTCACTCCATGGGCCTTGCCCAGGTCGACCATGGTCCGGGCCAGCTCGCGGGCGTCGTCGAGGGATTTCATGAACGCGCCCGAGCCGACCTTGACGTCGAGCACCAGCGCGCCGGTCCCCTCGGCGATCTTCTTGCTCATGATCGAGCTCGCGATCAGCGGGATCGCCTCGACGGTGCCCGTGACGTCGCGCAGCGCGTACAGCTTGCGGTCCGCCGGTGCCAGCCCCTCGCCCGCGGCGCAGATGACCGCGCCGACGTCCCGCAACTGGGCGATGAACTCGGCGTTGTCGAGCCGGGCCCGCCAGCCCGGGATGGACTCGAGCTTGTCGAGCGTCCCGCCGGTGTGGCCGAGGCCGCGTCCGGAGAGCTGCGGCACCGCGACGCCGCACGCGGCGACGAGCGGGGTCAGCGGCAGCGTGATCTTGTCGCCGACACCGCCGGTGCTGTGCTTGTCGGCCGTCGGCCGGTCCACCGCGGAGAGGTCGAGCCGCTCACCGCTCGCGATCATCGCGGCGGTCCAGCGGGCGATCTCGGCCGGCGTCATGCCGCGCAGCAGGATTGCCATCGCCAGCGCGGACATCTGCTCGTCGGCGACCAGGCCCTTGGTGTAGGCGTCGACCACCCAGTCGATGGCGGCGTCGGAGAGCACCCCACCGTCGCGCTTCGTCCGGATGACATCGACCGCGGCGAAGCTCATCGCTCGACCACGCTTCGCGTGGTCGCGCGTTCGCCGGGCGTGCTGAGCCAACTGGTTCGCCCGCTGCGCTCCCTCACGCCTCCCACCGCTTCCCGATCTCGGCGGGCGGCTCGCCCTCGCCCGCCCACCAGGTGTCGCCGGCCTCGTCGACGATCACGATCCGGGCCGTCCGGGCCCGCGCCCACTCGATGCCCTCGCGCGGCTCGTGCCAGGTCGGCGCCTCCTCGAGGATGCCGGTCTCCTCACCCTCGCCGGCCGACCGCTCCCAGTAGCCGGTCCAGACCAGTTCGCCACCGGCGCTGTCGGTGTGCACGAAGACCGTGCCACGGCCGCGCCAGCGGGCCAGCCGCTCCGGCACCTCGGGGATCGTGGCGCGCGGGCGGTCGAGGTCGGCCGGGCCGAACGCGTGCGGCAGCAGGTCGCCGACGCGCAGCGGCTCGGGCACCGCCTCGACGAGGCACTCCGGGCCGCCGTGTTCGAAGAGCAGCTGTCGGCACCGGCCACAGGGCATCAGAGGCGCTCCGGCGCCGTCGACGCAGGAGACCGCGACCAGCCGGCCGCCGCCCGAGGCGTGCAGGGCCGAGACCATGCCGCACTCGGCGCACAGCGTCACGCCGTACGACGCGTTCTCCACGTTGCAGCCGGCCACGATCCGCCCGTCGTCGACGAGCCCCGCGGCACCGACCGGAAAGTCCGAGTACGGCGCGTACGCGTTACCCATCACCTCGACGGCGGCCGCCCGCAGCGCCACCCAGTCGATCTCCATGAGCAGACCCTAACCCTTGATATAGGGCGTTCCGTCCGCGGCGGGCGCGCGCACCCGGCCGACCAGCCCGGCCACCGCGACGATCGTGGCGATGTACGGCAGCATGTTGAGGAACTGGCTGGGAATCGGGCTGTTGATCGAGCCGAGGCTGAACGCCAGCGCGCTGCAGAAGCCGAAGAACAGTGCCGCCAGCGTCGCGCCGATCGGACTCCACCGGCCGAAGATCAGCGCGGCTAGGGCCACGAAGCCGAGGCCGGACGTCATGTTCTTGTTGAAGTTGGTCGTCGACAGCAGCGTGAAGTAGGCGCCGCCGAAGCCGGCCACCAGGCCGCCGACCAGGACGTTGCGGTAGCGCAGGGCCAGCACCTTCACGCCCAGCGTGTCGGCCGCCGCCGGGTGCTCGCCGACGGCCCGGGTACGCAGGCCCCACCGGGTGTAGAACAGCCCGACGTGGATCAGGATCACCAGCACGATCGCGCCGTACAGGAAGATGTTGCCCTTGAACAGCGCCGGGCCGATCAGCGGGATCTTCGAGAGCCCCGGGATGTCCCACTCCGGCACGAACGTCGGCTGGTTGTACTTCGACTGGTCCTTGGCCATGAGCTGCTCGTAGAGGAAGCCGGTCAGGCCCAGCGCGAACACGTTGAGCACGACGCCGAGCACCACCTGGTCGACCAGGAAGCGGATCGCCAGCACCGCCAGCAGCAGCCCGATGATCAGGCCGCCCACGCCGGCGGCCAGGATGCCGACCCACACGCTGCCGGCCAGCGTCGCGAACATCGCCGCGGCGAACGCGCCCATCAGGAACTGGCCCTCGATGGCCACGTTGATCACGGCCGACCGCTCGCAGAGCACACCGGCCAGCGCGCCGAGGATCAGCGGCAGGGCCAGCGTCACGGAACTGCGGGCGACGCTGCCGAGCGGGATCGTGTTGAGGTTGTCCGGCGCCTGGGAGAGCTGCCAGCAGAGGAACGAGATCAGCGCGGCGACGATGCCGAGGCCGAGCAGCCAGCCGAACCAGCGCCGGGCGGTGACCAGCATCGCGGCGCCGGCCAGCGCGGCGATCGCGCCGAACACGATCGCGCCGACCGTGCCGTTGATCCCGACCGCGCTGCCGCTGATCGTCTCGGCCAGCGTGAACTCGGCCTTGCGTCCGGTGGCGAGCGCGCCGAAGAGCAGCGCGGCGACGATGCCGACGGCCGCGAGGCCGACGCCGACCTTGCGCTGCCGGGTCCAGTAGCGGACCGGCTCGACGACCGCCTGGGCCGCCTCGACGGTGCTGGCGGTCACGGTCTCACCATCCCTTGGACATGCCGGTCCCGAGCCCGCTGACCTTGGCCGGCCGGAGCCGGAACACGGTCTTCACCAGCGCGGGCGCGGCGACGAAGATCACTATCAGCGCCTGGATCACGCCGACGAGCTCGAGCGAGATCCCGGAGAACGACTGCATGCGGTTGCCGCCGGCCTGCAGCGCGCCGAACAGCAGCGCCGCGAACAGCACGCCCCACGGCTTGGCGCGGCCGAGCAGGCCGACCAGCAGGCCGTCGAAGCCGACGCTGCCGATCACGGCGCCGGTCAGGCTCACCGCGGTGCCCATCACGATGGTCGCGCCGCCGAGCCCGGCCAGCGCGCCCGCGACGGTCATCACGAGCACGTAGGTCGACCCGACACCGATGCCGGCGGTGCGCGACGCCTCGGGGTTGAGGCCGACCGCGCGCAGCTCGAAGCCGAACGTCGAGCGGCGCAGCATCCAGGCGATCGCGGCGACGACCAGGATCGCGACCACGATGCCGAGGTTGACCCGCAGGCTCGGGCCGAGGAAGCCGAGCAGGTGCGTGAGCTGCGCGGAGTCGTCGACGGGCTTGCTGATCGCGTCGCTGCGCGCCGGGTCCTGGATGCCCTTCTGGACGATCAGCCAGCCCAGGAAGAACAGCGCGACGTAGTTGAGCATGATGGTCGTGATGACCTCGTGCGCGCCGGTGCGGGCCTTGAGGAAGCCGGGGACGAAGCCGTACATGCCGCCGAACGCCGCGCCGAAGACCAGCGCCACGACCAGGTGGATGCCGACCGGCAGCGGCAGCAGGAAGCCGGCGATGGCGGCGCCGACCGCGCCCATGATCGCCTGGCCCTGCACGCCGATGTTGAACAGACCGCCGCGGAACGCGACCGCGAAGGCCAGACCGGTCAGCGCCAGCGGTGCCGCGTAGGTCAGCGTCTCCGAGATCGGGAAGAACACCCGCTCCCACGGTCCGGTGCCGTTGACCGCCGCCTGCACCGCGGCCGGGTCGACGATCGAACCCTTGAACAACTGGGCGTACGCGTCGCTGACCTTGTCCCACGACAGGCTGAAGAAGTCGGACGGCCGGCTGAAGAAGTAGGAGAACGTGGCGCGCACGGCCTCGTCGGAGATCGCGATCAGGATGCCGCCGATGACCAGCGCGAGCAGCACCGCCAGCACCGTCACGGTGAACGTGTTCGCGGTCCAGAGCGTGGCGAGGTAGCGCCCGGCGAACGTCTTCGGCGGCGGCAGCTGGTCGGCACCGGCCGCGGCGAGGTCCTCCGCGGTCGCCGTCGTCTGCTCAGTCATCGTGAGTGCCGTCCTTCGCGGTGCCGTCCGTGGTGACGCCCGCCATCAGCAGACCGATCTCCTCGCGCGGGGTGTCCGGCGACACCTCGGCGATCACCCGGCCCCGGTACATCACGGCGACCCGGTCGGCGAGCGCGAGCACCTCGTCGAGCTCGCTGGAGACCAGCAGCACGGCCGTGCCCTCGCCGCGCTCGTGGACGATCTGCCGGTGGATGAACTCGATCGACCCGACGTCGACGCCGCGGGTCGGCTGGGCGGCGATGAAGAGCTTGAGCGGCCGCGAGAACTCCCGGGCGACGATCACCTTCTGCTGGTTGCCGCCGGAGAGCGTGCCGACGGCCGCCTGGCCGGCGGCGTCGGTGCGGACGTCGAACTGCTCGATCCGGGCGCGGGCCGAGTCGGCGATCGCCTCGGGGCGGACCACCCAGCGGGTGCCGTACGGCTCCGTGTTGTAGATGTCGAGCACCAGGTTCTCGGCGACGGTGAAGTCCTTGACCAGGCCGTCGACGCTGCGGTCCTCGGGGACGTAGCCGACGCCGGCGCGGAGGATCTCGCGTGTCGACAGGCCCTGCATCGGGCGACCGCCGAGGGTCGCGTCACCGGCGACCAGCGGGCGCAGGCCCATGATCGCCTCGATCAGCTCGGTCTGGCCGTTGCCCTGGACGCCCGCGATGCCGAGCACCTCGCCCGCCCGGACGGTCAGGTCGACGCCGTCGACCGCGCGGTGGCCGCGGTCGTCGTTGACGGCGAGGCCCGCGACCTCGAGCACGGGCGCGCCGGGCTCGGCGGCGCCCTTGTCGACCCGCAGGAGCACGGAGCGGCCGACCATCAGCGAGGCCAGTTCCTCCTCGCTGGTGTCGGGCGGTGCGGTGCCGACGGTGCGGCCGCGGCGGATCACGGTGATCCGGTCGGCGATCGCCTGGACCTCTTTGAGCTTGTGCGTGATGAAGACGATGGACTTGCCGGCCGCCTTGAGCGTCCGCATGATCTCGAGGAGGTCCTCGGTCTCCTGCGGGGTCAGCACGGCGGTCGGCTCGTCGAGGATCAGCAGGTCGACCTCGCGGGTCAGCGCCTTGACGATCTCGACGCGCTGCTGCACGCCGACCGCGAGGTCCTCGACGGTGCGGTCCGGGTCGACGGCGAGGCGGTAGCGGTCGGACACCTCGCGGACCAGCTTGCGCGCGCGCCGCCGGTCGAGGAAGCCGATCGGGCCGCCGCTGGTCTGCTCGGCGCCGAGCATCACGTTCTCGGCGACGGTGAACACCGGCACGAGCATGAAATGCTGGTGCACCATGCCGATGCCGGCCGCGATCGCGTCGCGCGGACCGCGGATCTGCACCGGCTTGTCGTCGACGAGGATCTCGCCCTCGTCGGGCTGAAGCAGCCCGTAGAGGACGTTCATCAGCGTCGACTTGCCGGCGCCGTTCTCGCCGAGCAGGGCATGGATCTCGCCGGGCTCGACGGTCAGGCTGATGTCGTCGTTGGCCACGAGGTCGCCGAAGCGCTTGGTGATGCCGCGCAGTTCGAGTCTCAGCGTGACCTCCTTCAGACGGTGCGGAAATTCTTCACGATCGGCCCCGGCCGGGGAACAGCCGGTCCCACCAAAGTGGGACCGGCTGTTCGGCCGGGATCTTCAGATCACTTGGGCTGGGCCGGGGAGGTCACCTTCACGGTGCCCGCGATGATGTCGGCCTTCAGCTTGTCGACCTCGCCCTTCAGCTCGGCGCTGACCTTGCTGTCGAACTCGTGGTACGGCGCGATCGAGACGCCCTCGTTCTCCAGCGTGCCGAGGTACGAGCCGGTCAGCATGCCGGTCGAGTCGGCGCCCTTGACGGCCGCCTCCTTGACCGCTTCCGGGATGTTCTTGACGACGGTGGTCAGGAACGAGGAGCAGTACTGCTCCGCGCTCTCGCAACCGTCGACGTCCACCCAGACGACCGCGTACTTGCTGGCCGCGTTGGCCGCGGTGCCGAGGCCCGTGCCGCCGGCGACCGGCATGATCACGTCAGCGCCCTGGGCGACGAAACCGTCCGAGAGGGCCTTGCCCTTGGTCTGGTCGGTGAAGCTCTCGGCGAACGAGCCGTTCTGCGCGGCCTTGTCCCAGCCGAGCACCTGGACCTTGTCGTTCTTCTGCTGGTTCCAGTAGGCGACGCCGTCGGCGAACCCGTCCATGAAGATCGTGACCGGGGGAATCTTCAGGCCGCCGTACGTCGCGACCTTTTTGCTCTTCGAGTAACCCGCCGAGAGGTAGCCGGCGAGGAACGCGGCCTGCGCGGTGTCGAACTGCATCGGGTAGACGTTGGTCGCACCCGGGATCGCGGCGTCGACGATGGCGAACTGCTTGTCGGCGTTGGCCGCGGCGACCTGCTTCGTGGCGTCGCCCATCAGGCCACCGACGGCCAGCGTGAAGTTGCAGTCCTGCTGTGCGAACTGCGTCAGATTCGGGACGTAGTCGGCCTCAGCCTTGGACGACACGTTCTTGGGCTCGGCCAGCTTGGTGCTGGCGGCCTTGGCCTCCTGGAGACCCTTCCACGCCGACGCGTTGAACGACCGGTCGTCGATGCCGCCGATATCGGTGACCATGCACGCCTTATAGGTGCCCGCGGCGGGTGCGGCGCTGCTGTCGCCGGTCCCGCTGCTGCTTTCCGGAGCGTCACCACACGCGGCAAGGCCCGCTGCGAGGCCACCCACCGCGAGTATCGCGACGATCCGCATCCCACGCACAGAGCGCAAGACGGTCTCCCTTCCCATTACACACCGCAAGGGATGCGCGGTGAGTTCACGTTGCGCAGGACTGTACGCCCAGCAAACGCGCGGAACGAAAATCCAGACTCGACTGTTGGATGCCCGTTACGCAGGCGTGACTTGGGCCTGCGCGAAATCGCCCGGCGAGTAAGGAAGGGCCCCTTCCCAACGCTTTCCGCATGGGAAGGGACCCTTGTTAACCGATGTCGCTCAGGCCGCGACCGCCACGTGCTCGGCGTCGGCCGACTCCGCGGCGACTGTCCGGGTTCGGACACCGCCGGCGAGGGCGAGGAGCAGACCGACGAGGGCGTACGCCCCCAGCACCCAGGCCGGCGCGGCAGCGCCCGCGCCGTCGAAGAACGCGGTCGACCGCAGCAGCGAGCCGCCCGCACCGATCGGCAGGAACTGGCCGATCGCGCCCCACGGCTGCGGCAGCAGCTCGGGCGCCGCGCTGACCGCGGAAAGCGGGTTGCCGACCAGGAACACGAGCAGCACGGCGAGCGCGATGCCGGGCCGGCCGACGGCCGCACCGAGGCCGGCCACGATGCCGGCGACCGCGGTCGCGAACAACCCGATCGCGGCGGCGTTGAGCAGGTAGTCGCCGGTCAGCACGCCGAGCCACTCCTGCAGCACCAGCGGACCGACGAGGCCGGCGAGCACGCCGAAGGTCAGCACGCCGGTGAACCGGGCCCAGCGGGCGCGGACCAGCAGGGCGAGCGCGGCACCGGCGGCCAACGCGGTGAGGGCGAGCGGCAGGAACCCGGACGCGAAGCCGGCACCGCGCGGGTCGTCGGGCGATCCGGGCACGACGTCGGTGACCTGGGCGTTCATCCCGGTCGCGGCCTGGCCGACGAGCTGCGCCACGGTCGGGCTCGCGCCGCTGGCGGTGTGCACGGCCGGGCCGGCCGGACCCATCACGAACGCGGCGTAGGCCTGGTTGTCGCGGAGGATCGCGTCCGCGGCGGCCGCGTCGGGCGCGCGGGTGATCTCGAACGCGCCCGGCTCGCGCTGTGCGAGCTGGGCGGCCAGTGCGTCAGCGGCGGGCGCCGGACCCGCGACGACGACCGGCAGGTCGCGCGGGCCGAGGTTGGCGGCGGGTGCCGCGAAGAGCGGGACGAGCAGAGCCTGCACGACCACGATGCCGACCCCGATCAGGACGGCGATCAGGAGCGGCGGGCGACCCTGGCGAGGCATGACCATCTCCTTAAAACGAATGCTCGTTCTTCTTTGTTGACCCGAGCATCCCATCGATGGCTGTCCGTGGTCAAGAACGAGCGTTCGTTTTACTATGTGTGCCATGCCACGCGTCTCGGAAGCCCACCTCGCCGCCCGCCGCCAGCAGATCCTCGACGCCGCCAAGCGGTGCTTCATGCGCGACGGCTTCCACAACACGTCGATGCAGGACGTGATCGCCGAGGCGGGGCTCTCGGTCGGCGCGGTCTACCGCTACTTCAAGAGCAAGAACGAGCTGATCACCGCCATCGCGGAGTCCGTGATCGGCGACGCCTCCGCGATGTTCGAGGAGCTGGCCCGGCACGAGCCGCCGCTGTCGCCCACCGAGGCCGTCGAGCGGGCGGTCACGTTCGTCGACCGCGAGACCGGCCCCGACGGCCTGCTGCGGATCGCGCTGCAGGTCTGGGCCGAGGCCATGCGCGACCCGGCGCTGGCGGAGTTCGTCAGCAACGCCTACAGCCGGATGCGGGGCCACTTCGTGCAACTCGCCACCCGCGCCCGCGACGCCGGCCAACTCCCGGCGGACGCCGACGTCGAGGCGATCGGCGCGGTGCTGTTCGGCATGGTTCCCGGCTACGCGCTGCAACGCATGCTCTCCGCCGGCCCCGACGCCAAGACCTACAGCGCGGGCTTACGCACGCTCGTACCGTAAGCGAGCTTGTTTCGAGTTTGTTGCTAGACGGCAAGGGCTTGCGAAAGACGCGAAAGACCAGCGGATATCGTGCAGCCATGCGTGCCCGCCTGTCCGACATCGCGCTCCGGGCGCGGGTCAGCGAGGCGACCGTCTCCCGGGTGCTCAACGACAAGCCGGGCGTCTCCCCCGACACCCGCGAAACGGTCCTCGCGGCCCTCGACGCGCTCGGCCTCGAGCGCCCCAGCCGGCTGCGTAGGCGCAGCGCCGGGCTGGTCGGGCTGGTCGTGCCGGAGCTGGGCAACCCGATCTTCCCGGAGTTCGCGCAGACCATCGAGTCGGCGCTCGCCCAGCGCGGCTACACGCCGGTGCTGTGCACGCAGACGCCGGGCGGCGTGACCGAGGACGAGTACGTCGAGATCCTGCTCGACCGCCAGGTGAGCGGCATCGTGTTCGTCTCCGGCTTGCACGCCGACGCCACCGGCGATCACGAGCGCTACCGCCGGCTGGTCCACCGTGAGCTGCCGATCGTGCTGGTCAACGGCTATGTCGACGGGCTGCCCGCGCCGTTTGTCTCGCCCGACGAGCAGGCCGCCGCGGAGATCGCCGTGGCGTATCTCACGACCCTCGGCCACCGCCGGATCGGCCTGATCAACGGGCCGGACCGCTTCCTGCCGGTGCGCCGCCGGATCGCCGGCTTCCGCGCCGCCATGCGGACCACGCTGGGTGTCGACGACGACGAACTGATCTCGCTGTCGCTGTTCGGCGTCGAAGGTGGCGAGGCGGCCACCCACCGACTGCTGGACGCCGGGGTGACCGGAATCGTCTGCGGCTCGGACCTGATGGCGCTGGGCGCGATCCGGTCCGCCCGCCGCCGCGGGATGCGCGTGCCGGCCGACGTCTCGGTGGTCGGCTACGACGGTTCGCCGCTGATGGCGTTCACCGACCCGCCACTGACCACCGTCCGCCAGCCGGTCGAGGCGATGGCGGTGGCCGCGGTGCGCGCGCTGGTCGACGAGATCGAGGGGCATCCCGCACCCCATTCGGAGTACCTGTTCCGTCCGGAACTCGTCGTCCGATCGTCGACGGCGATCGCCAACACGCACTGAAACCGTCCCGTTGCGAAGCTTGCGCAAGGTCTGACGGGTCCTTGCAGACCCCGGGTTGTTTCCGGCATGCTTCTGCGGTGCCAAAGGAACGGGGTCAATTCGCGTTCAATGCGGATGAACTAGGCGCAGGCTGGTGGCGCACCGCGGTCGTCTACCAGGTCTACGTGCGCAGCTTCGCGGACTCGAACGGCGACGGCATCGGCGACCTCGCGGGTCTCCGCGACCGCCTGCCGTACCTCCGCGACCTCGGCGTCGACGCCATCTGGCTGACGCCCTTCTACCGCTCGCCCATGGTCGACGGCGGCTACGACGTCACGGACTACCGCGAGGTCGATCCGATGTTCGGCGACCTCGCCGACTTCGACGCGATGATGACCGAGGCCCACGCGCTGGGCCTGCGCGTGATCATCGACGTGGTCCCCAACCACACCTCGAGCGCCCACCGCTGGTTCCAGGCCGCGCTGGCCGCCGGGCCGGGGTCGCCCGAGCGGGCGCGCTACATGTTCCGCGACGGCCGCGGCCCGGACGGCGCCGAGCCACCCAACGACTGGGAGTCCATCTTCGGCGGCGACGCCTGGACCCGCGTCCCGGACGGCCAGTGGTACCTGCACATCTTCGATCCCGAGCAGCCCGACCTGAACTGGGAGCTGCCCGAGGTGCGGGCCGAGTTCGAGGACATCCTGCGCTTCTGGCTCGACCGGGGTGTCGACGGGTTCCGGGTCGACGTCGCGCACGGCAACATCAAGGCGCCCGGGCTGCCCGACGTCGGCTACAGCAGCAGGACCGGCCGCAACCAGCGGCAGAGCCGGCTGCTGGAGGGCACCACGCTGCCCTACTTCGACCAGGACGGCGTGCACGAGATCTACCGCGCCTGGCGGAAGATCCTCGACAGCTACGCCGGCGGCCGGATGGCGGTCGCGGAGGCGTGGGCGTCGTCGCCGGAGCGGCTGGCCCGTTACGTCGGCCCCGACGAGCTGCACCAGGTCTTCAACTTCGACTTCCTGCACGCGACCTGGACCGTCGACTCGTTCCGCAAGGTGATCGACACCGCGCTGGCCGAGGCCCGGCTCGTCGGTGCGCCGACCACCTGGGTCCTGTCCAACCACGACAAGCCACGACACGTCACGCGGTACGGCGGCGGCGCGCTCGGCCTCCGCCGGGCCCGGGCGGCCGCCCTGCTGATGCTCGCCCTGCCCGGCGTCGCCTACCTCTACCAGGGTGAGGAGCTCGGCCTCGACGAGGTCCTCGACCTGCCCGACGAGCTGCGCGAGGACCCGGCGTTCCGGCGCACCGGCGAGAGCCGTGACGGCTGCCGGGTGCCGCTGCCCTGGTCCGGCGACGCGGCGCCGTACGGGTTCGGCCCGGCCGGCGCCTGGCTGCCCGCCCCGGCGAGCTGGGTCGCGCACACCGTCGAGGCGCAGGCCGGCGACCCCGGCTCGACGCTCGCGCTCTACCGGGCCGCGCTGGGGCTGCGCCGCGCCGAGCCCGGCCTGGCCGGCGGCGAGCTGTCCTGGCTGCAGGCGGAGCCGGGCGTGCTGGCGTTCCGGCGCGGCGACCTGACCTGCGTGGTGAACCTCGGCGGCGAGCCGGTCGACGTGCGCCCGTACGGCGTGCCGATCCTGTCCAGCGCACCCCTCGAGCAAGATTTTCTGCCGGTCGACGCGGCCGCATGGTTGAAACCGGCGACGGCGGGGTAAGGCGTTACCTACGAGGCCCCTGTGGTGGGGGTGTGGTGGGTACGGTGCCCCGGCGTGACGACGCCGGGGCACCACCGCGTTTCAGGGGTTGTCGGCCCTGGGTGCGGTGAGCCTGGCGGCGATCCGGCCCCAGCCGGCCATCAGCTGGTCGGGCGTGGGTGGCGGCGCCGCGTAGCCCGCGTCGTTCTCGCCGAACGTCTCGCCGATGTCCGGGTCCGCCTCGTCCAGGTCGAGGTCGTCCAGCGCGCCGTCGGCCGGCCGCTCCTCCCGGAACGCCGAGATCCGGGCCGCCTCGATCTCGGCGCGGATCTCCTCGGTCGAGATGTGCGGCATGCACGGCTCCACGACGGCCATCAGCTCCTCGTCGGCGACCACCGACTGGGCCAGGGCGAGCGCGTGCGGCCGCTCGTACGGCCCGCTCACGATCGGCTCCCAGTCCTCGTCGTCACCGATCGGCCCGAACGTGATGATCCACGGCAGCGCGTGCAGCGGCGAGTCGTCGGCCAGCCGCAAGGTCACCAGTGCACCCATCCGACCATCATGCGCCGTGGTGGCCCTCCGGGTTGCCGTTCTGAGCGTCATCTTCGTCATTGTCGACGGGTGAGACGGCGTGCGGCGGGGGCAGGTCGGGCTGCGACGCGCCGAGGTCGCGCACCGTGCCGTGGCGGTCCGTGGCGGCCACGGCGGCGGCCCAGATCAGGATCTGGTTGTAGAGGTACAGGTAGATCAACAACCCGACCGGACCGACCAGGGCGTACGCGGCGTTGTCGCGCACCCAGTTGACGTAGAGCCGGCCGACCGAGTTGAGCACGGTCAGTCCACCGGCGACCATGATCATCGGAACCACCAGGCGGCGCGGGCTCATCCGGATCCGCGGGATCGCACACAGCAGCGCGAACGCGATCACCAGGTTGACCAGCACGGTGAGCACGTAGGTGAGCACCATCAACCACGTGCCGTGGCCGCCGATGGCCCAGGTGAGCAGGGTCCTGAGCCCGTCGACGGCGCCTACCGAGGCGATCACCATGGCGAGCACGATCAGCAGCACGCCGAGGTCGATGATCCGGCGCACGACGAGGTTGCCGGGCTGCTGCTGGAAGCCGTGCACGGCGCGTTGGGAGGAGCGGATCGCCTCGACCCAGCCGATGCCGGTGAAGACGAGGCCGACCAGGCCGACGATGCCGATCGGGCGGCCGGTGGTCTGCACCCCGCTGACCGCGTCCTGGACGTTCTGGATGTCGAGGAACGGCAGGTTTCCCGCGATGAAGGTGACGACGGCCTCGTTGATCCGGGCGTTGCCCAGCGTGAAGCCGAACACCGCGTAGCCGACCAGGGCGAACGCGAAGATCGCGAAGAAGCCGTAGTACGCGATGGCCGCGGCGAGCCGGCCGCCCAGCACGAAGCCGAACCGGTCCGCGGCCCGGTAGACGTGGTCGAAGACGGCGGACCGCTCCCGTGCGCGGTCGAAGGCCCGGTTGACGCCGGCCTCGATCCGCGCGAGTGGGTTCACAGGCTCATTGTTGCGGATCAAGCGGACCCGCGAGCCGCAGCGTCAGGCGCCCCGGCTGGGGAAGAAGCCGACCCGGTCGTAAACCCGGGTCAGGGTCGCCGACGCCACCGCGCGCGCCTTGTCGGCGCCCATCGCGAGCAGCTTGTCGAGCTGCGCCGGATCGTCCAGATAGGCCTTCGTGCGCTCCTGGATCGGCTTGACGAACTCGGCCACCACCTCGCCGAGCTCCTTCTTGAGGTCGCCGTAGCCCTTGCCCTCGAACGCCGCGACCAGGTCGTCGATCGGGCGGTCGGCGAGCACCGAGTAGATGGTGAGCAGGTTGGACACGCCGGGCTTGTTGGCGGGGTCGTAGATGATCTCGCGGCCGGTGTCGGTCACCGCCGAGCGGATCTTCTTGGCGGACCTCGCCGGGTCGTCGAGCAGCTCGATGATGCCGGCGGGCGAGGACGACGACTTCGACATCTTCGCCGTCGGCTCCTGCAGGTCGGTGATCTTCGCGGTGTCGCGCACGATGAACGGCGCCGGCAGCGTGAAGGTCTTCCCGAACTGGGTGTTGAACCGGCCGGCCAGGTCGCGGGTCAGCTCGAGGTGCTGGCGCTGGTCCTCACCGACCGGCACCGCGTCGGCCTGGTAGAGCAGGATGTCGGCGGCCTGCAGGATCGGATACGTGAACAGCCCGACGCTGGACCGGTCGGCACCCTGCTTCGCCGACTTGTCCTTGAACTGGACCATCCGGCTGGCCTCGCCGAAGCCGGTGATGCAGCTGAGCACCCAGGAGAGCATCGGGTGCTCGGGCACCTGCGACTGGACGAAGAGGGTGCAGCGCTCCGGGTCGAGCCCGAGGGCGAGCAGCTGGGCGGCGGAGACCCGGCTGCGGGCGCGGAGCACCTTGGGGTCGTGGCCGGCCGTGATCGCGTGCAGGTCGACCACGCAGTAGAAGGCGTCGTGCGTCTCCTGCAGCGCCACCCACTGGCGGACCGCTCCCAGGTAGTTGCCCATGTGGAAGGAGTCAGCGGTCGGCTGGATGCCGGAGAGCACCCGGGGCCGGGCAGTGGGGTTCTGGTCGGGCATGCCGCAATTCTGCCAGGGCGCACTCGGAACCCCACCAGGCCCTGGGGGCTCGTACGGTGTGGCCAGAACCGGAAGGACGGCGATTGGCGCACGACGAGGGTGAAGCGGTGGCCCGCGACCGGCAGCGGGGCGAGCAGGCGATGGAAGAGCTCTACCACGCCTGTTATCGCCGGCTGGTCGCGCAGGTCTACGCGTTCACCACCGATCTGACGGAGGCGCAGGACGTGGTGCAGGAGGCGTTCGCACGGGCCATCGCCCGGCCGCGGGGCCTCGCCGACGTGGACAACCCGGAGGCGTGGCTGCGCACGGTCGCGGTCAACGTCGTCCGCCGGCGCTGGCGGCGGCGCAAGCTGCTCGACGCGATCCTGCTCCGCGACCGGCCGGTCGCGCAGACCGTCGAGCCCGCGCCCGGCCCCGAACGCACCGACCTGCGCGACGCCCTGGCCGCCCTGCCGCCCACGTTCCGCGAGGTGGTGGTCCTGCACTACTACGCCGACCTGCCGGTCGACGAGATCGCCGCGGTGCTCGGCGTGCCGACCGGCACGGTCAAGTCGCGGCTGTCCCGGGCGCGCACGGCGCTCGCGGGCCGGCTGGACGGCTACCGGACGGAGGTGACCCGTGCCCGATCTTGACAACCGGCTCGCCCGGTCCCGCTCGGCCCTGCTCGACGAGATCGAGCAGCCACCGATGGCGGACGTCCGGCGCCGGGCGTCCCGGATCCGCCGCCGCCGCGCCGCCACGGCGGGCGCCGCGGCCCTCGCCCTCCTCGGCGTCATCGCCATCGGTGCCCGACCCTGGCAGCAGGACACCGCGCCGACCGTCACCGCGACCGACCCGCCGGCGATCGCGCCCGTCTACCGGGGCGGCGGCATCGAGATCGTCGGCCTCGCACCGGAGTCGGTGCACGACCTCGACGGCGAGATCGCCGACGTCGAGTTCACCGACCCGGCGCACGGCATCGCGGTCGCGGGCTGCGACCGGAACTGCGCGCCGCCGGCCACCACCGAGGACGGCGGGCGGTCGTGGCACCAGGTGCCGATGGCGCCGGTCAGCACCGGCCCGGCCGACGTGACCGCCTTCCCCGGCGGCCACTGGCTCCTGACCGGCGACGGCGCCCAGTTCTCGTCGCCCAGCGGGGTCGGCTGGACGGCCAGCACGCCACCGGCGCCGACGACCCGCGACCTGATCGGCCCGGGCGAGCTGCCCGCCGTCGACCGGGCGGGCGGCCCGCTGGTGGTGCGGAGCTGGAACCACGGCACGCTGGGCCCGCTGGCCACGCAGCCCGACCTGTCCGTGCGGTGGGTGGCACCCGCGGTGGCCGCCGACGGCGCGTGGTGGGTCGGCGGCGTGTCCGGCACCGCACCCGCGGTCGCGGTCAGCCGCGACGCCGGTCGGCACTGGAAGACGACGACGCTGTCCGCACCGATGGGCGACGTGCGCACGGTGGCGATCGGCACGCTCGGCACGGAGGTCTACGCGGTGGCCACCGGCGACGGCGGCGCACTGCTCGGGATCTACCACTCGGTCGACGGCGGCCGCGGTTTCGCACCGACCTACCTGGCGTCCACCGGCGCGCCCACCACGAGCGAACGCGTCCCCCAGACGGTCGCCGGCGACCCGGTGCCGCTGCTGGACGGCCGCCTGCTGCTCGTGCAGCGCTGGGGCGCGCCCAGCTCGTGGTGGGTGAGCGAGGACGCCGGGGCCAACTTCGTGCCGGTCACCGGTCTCCCGGCGGCAGGCGAGATCCGCCGCACGTACGCGGGCTACGTCGCCTACGACCTGTTCGAAAGCGCCTGGGCTGCCTTCTCCACGGACGGCAGCAACTGGCAGAAGCTGCAGCTGTCCTAGTCGCGGGCGCTGGCGGTCTCGCTCGTCGGCTCGCGGCGCGGCACGACCGGCATCGGGATCGTCGCGATCACCTGGCTCGGCTCGGGAGCCGGCGGCGGTGGCGGCGGTTCGACCACGCGGATGGCGACCCGGGACACCCGGCGGCCGTCGAGCTCCAGCACCCGCAACACCCAGCCGTCCTCCGGGACGGCGCCCGGCACCCGAGCCTCGTCGCCGATCCGCGGCACCCGGCCGAGGCTGGCCATCACGTAACCGCCGACCGTCTCGTAGGGCCCGGGCGGCAGCTCGAAGCCCGCGCGCTCGGCGAAGTCAGCCAGGTTCAGCCGGCCGTCGAGGTCGGTGGGGCGGCCCGGCAGCGGGTCCGGCTCGATGTCGTACTCGTCGTGGATCTCGCCGACCACCTCTTCGATGAGGTCCTCGAGCGTGACGATGCCGGCCGTGCCGCCGTACTCGTCGATCACCACCGCCAGGTGGTGCCGCTCGCGGCGCATCTCGGTCAGCGCGATCAGCACCCGCTTGCTCGCCGGGATCCGCTTGACCTCGCGGGTCAGCTCGCCGATCGTCACCCGACCGTCGCCCTCGGGCCGGATCAGCAGGTCCCGCAGGTGTACGAAGCCGATCACGTCGTCGTGTGTGCCGTCGACCACGGGATAGCGGGTGTGCGTCTCCGCGCGGGCCCGCTCCGCCGCCTCGGCCAGCGTGTGCCGGGCGGACAGGAACGTGACCTCGGTGCGCGGCCGCATCACCTCGCGGACCATCGTGTCGCGGGCCACCAGCACCTCGTCGATGATTCGGCGCTCAACCGGGTCCAGGCGGGTGTTCGCGGCGACCAGGTCACGCAGGTCGGCCTCGCTGATCTGCTCGCGGCCGGCGGACGGGTCGGCGCCGAGCGCCGCGGTCAGGCCGTCGGCGGTCCGCACCACGAGGCGGGCCAGCCGGCGGGCGACCGGGCCGGGGTTGCGCTGGGGACGCCCCGTCGGAACGCGCCGACGGGGCCCGGCTGTGCCGGGTTGGTCCTGCATGCAGCGATCGTAGACACGTACCGCTCGTCGTGCCGAACGGTTGTGATGGGATGCAGGCCATGAGCGTCCCCTCTCGCGCTGCCGACGGCTTCTCCGCCGCGTACGGCACCGACCCCGCCGGCCTGTGGGCCGCACCGGGTCGCGTCAACCTCATCGGTGAGCACACGGATTACAACGACGGGTTCGTGCTGCCCTTCGCCCTGCCGCACCGTGTCGTGGTCGCTGCCGCCCCGGTGCCCGAGCCGCGGTGGCGGGTGTGGTCCGAGCAGGCCGCCGAGACGGTCGAGTTCGGCGCGGCGGAAGCCGACGATCCGGGCCGCGTCGACGGTTGGGCCGGTTACGTCGCGGGCGTGGTGTGGACCCTGCGATCCAAGGGGTACGAGGTGCCGGGCGCGGACCTGGCCGTCGCCTCCGACGTGCCGGCGGGCGCCGGGCTCTCGTCGTCGGCGGCGCTCGAGTCGGCCGTGCTGACCGCGCTCGCCGACCTGGGCGACCTGTCGCTGCCGGTCGAGGACCGGCCGGCCCTGGCCCAGCGGGCGGAGAACGACTACGTCGGCATGCCGTGCGGGATCATGGACCAGTCCGCGTCGATCCGCGCCGAGGCTGGTCACGCGCTCTTCCTCGACTGCCGGACCCTGGCCATCGAGCAGATCCCCTTCGACGTCGCCGCCTCCGGGCTGGCCGTGCTCGTGGTCGACACCCAGGCGCCGCACCGGCACGCCGGTGGCGAGTACGCGAGCCGGCGACGGGCCTGCGAGGAGGCGGCCGCGCTGCTCGGCGTGCCGGCCCTGCGGGACGTCGACGACCTCGAGGGCGCGCTGGCGAAGCTGCCCGACGACGTCATGCGGCGCCGGGTCCGGCACGTGGTGACCGAGAACCAGCGGGTGCTCGACACCGTCGACCTGCTGCGCGCCGGCCGTGTCCGCGAGATCGGCCCGCTGCTGACCGCGTCACACGCCTCGATGCGGGACGACTTCGAGATCACGGTGCCGGAGGTGGACCTCGCGGTCTCGACCGCGCTCACCGCGGGCGCGTACGGTGCCCGGATGACCGGTGGCGGTTTCGGCGGCTGCGTGCTCGCGCTGGTCGACGCGGCCGAGACCGAGCGGGTCGCGGCCGCGGTGGCCGCCGCCTACGCCGAGCGGGGCTTCACGGCGCCGGTCTGGTTCGCCGCGCGGCCGGGCGCCGGTGCGGAACGCATCGAGTGACCGCGCTGCGCCGGACCCCGCTCACGCTGGCCGTCTTCGTGGTGACGGCCGTGCCCAGCCTGCTCCAGTTCGCCTTCCCGGCGGTGCTGACCAGCCTGCAGCGCACGGCCGCGATCCGCGACGGCGAGGTGTGGCGGCTGGTCACGTCCCTGCTCGTGCAGGATGGCGGCTGGTTCGGCGCGATCTCCAACCTGTTCTTCCTGCTGCTCGTGGGGTCGCTCGCCGAGTTGGTGCTGCGCCGGTGGCTCTGGGCGTTGTGCTATCTCGGCTGCGGCCTGGCGGCCGAGGGCATCGCGGTGGCCTGGCAGCCGACCGGCGGCGGCAACTCGATCGCCATCTGCGGCCTGGCCGGCGCCCTCACGATCGCCCTGCTCGCGCGGCCGCTGCGGCCGTCCGCGGCGTGGCGGCCCGACGCTATCAGCGAGGAACTGCGCCCCCGCCACCTCTGGCTGCCGGCCGGGGTGGCGTGGTGGTCGGTCGCGATTCTCGGCACCGAGTCGGAGGTCGCCCTCTACATCGGTGTCGCGGCCGGCGCGGCCGTGCAGATCGCCCTCGTCGCGGGCGGCGAGCAGGGACGCGGGAACCGCGCACTGGGCCGGATCGTGGCGACGGGTGCTCTGTTGGTGGCGGTCGCGCTGACCGCACTCCGCAACATCCACGGCCCGCCCCTGCTGCTCGGCGCGGCCCTCGCCTACGCCGCCACCCGCCCCCGTCGCGCTTAGCGCGAGCCGCCGCCGCGCGCTCAGCACGAACGCCCGTCACCCTTAGCGCGAGCCGCCGTCGCCCTCAGCGCGAACGCCCGTCGCGCTCAGCGCGAACCGCCGCCGCGCTCAGCACGAGCACCCGTCACCCTTAGCGCAAGCCGCCGCCGCGCTCAGCGCGAACGCCCGCCGCGCTCAGCGCGAACCGCCGCCGCGCTCAGCGCGAACCGCCGCCGCGCTCAGCGCGAACCGCCGCCGCGCTCAGCGCGAACCGCCGCCGCGCTCAGCGCGAACCGCTGCGGCGCTGAGCGCTGGCCGCCTTTAGCTTGGCTCACCGCGGACCTGGCAGCGGAGCGAAGCGGAGCGGTGTCTGGCGGGAGCAACGGCCCGCACCGCCGCGGTCCCGAGCAATAGGCCGCTATTGATCGAATTTCAGGAAGCTTCGACGATCATGCCGGCGGCCACGGTGCGGTTGGTCGCCTCGTCGACAAGGATGAAGCCACCCGTCGTGCGGTTGCGGCGGTATTCGTCAGCGAGGAGCGGCGCGGTGGTGCGGAGCTTGAGCCGCCCGATCTCGTTGAGCCGCAGCTCGCCCGCCTCCTCGTCGCGGTGCAGCGAGTTGACGTCGAGCCGGTAGTGCAGGTCGCGGACCACCGCCCGGACCGACCGGGTGGTGTGCTTGAGCGCGTACTTCCCGCCGACCCGCAGCGGCTTCGTCTCGTCCATCCAGCAGACCATCGCCTCGATGTCCTGTGCGACCGCCGGCGCGTTGTTGGGCCGGCAGATCAGGTCGCCGCGGGAGATGTCGATCTCGTCTTCGAGCCGCACGGTCACCGACATCGGCGGGAACGCCTCCGCGACCGGGCCGTCGGCGGTGTCGATCGCGGCGATCCGGCTCGTGAACCCGGACGGCAGCACCATCACCTCGTCGCCCGGCTTGAGCACGCCCGAGGCGACCTGGCCCGCGTAGCCGCGGTAGTCGGTCACGGTGGTCGACTGCGGACGGATCACGTACTGCACCGGGAACCGCACGTCGACCAGGTTGCGGTCGGAGGCGATGTGCACGCGCTCGAGATGGTGCAGCAGCGACGGGCCCTCGTACCACGGCATGTTCTCGGACCGCGTGGCGATGTTGTCGCCCTTGAGCGCCGAGATCGGGACGACCGTGAGGTCGGGCGCCTCGAGCTTCGCGGCGAACGCGGTGAACTCGTCGGCGATCCGCTCGAAGACCTCCTGCGACCAGTCGACGAGGTCCATCTTGTTGACGCAGAGCACCAGGTGCGGCACCCGCAGCAGCGAGCAGAGGAACGCGTGCCGGCGGGACTGCTCGACCAGCCCCTTGCGGGCGTCGACCAGGATCAGCGCCAGGTCGGCGGTGGACGCCCCGGTCACCATGTTGCGGGTGTACTGGATGTGCCCCGGCGTGTCCGCGATGATGAACTTCCGCCGCGGCGTCGCGAAGTAGCGGTAGGCCACGTCGATCGTGATGCCCTGCTCGCGCTCGGCCCGCAGGCCGTCGGTGAGCAGCGCGAGGTTCGTGTACTCGTCGCCGCGCGCCGCGCTGACCGCCTCGACGGCGGCGAGCTGGTCGGTGAACAGCGACTTGGTGTCGTAGAGCAGCCGGCCGATCAACGTGGACTTGCCATCGTCGACGCTGCCCGCGGTGGCGAACCGGAGCAGGTCCATGGCGCGCTGCTCGCTGGCAGCGATCGTCGGGGCCGACATCAGAAGTAACCCTCCCGCTTGCGGTCTTCCATCGCCGCCTCGCTGACCCGGTCGTCGCCGCGGGTCGCGCCGCGCTCGGTGATCCGGGTCGCGGCGACCTCGTCGATCACCTTCTCGACGGTGTCCGCGGCGGACTCCACGGCCGCGGTGCACGAGGCGTCACCGACGGTGCGGTAGCGCACCTTGGCGATGAACGGCTGCTCGGCGCCGCGCGGCTGGATGAACTGGTTGACGGCGTAGAGCATCCCGTCGCGGGAGATCACCTGTCGCTCGTGCGCGTAGTAGATCGACGGCAGGTCGAGCCGCTCCTGCTGGATGTAGTGCCAGACGTCCAGCTCGGTCCAGTTGGACAGCGGGAACACCCGGATCGACTCGCCCGCGTGGTGCCGGCCGTTGTAGAGCCCCCACAGCTCGGGCCGCTGGTTCTTGGGGTCCCACTGCCCGAACTCGTCGCGGAAGCTGAACATCCGCTCCTTGGCGCGGGCCTTCTCCTCGTCGCGGCGGGCGCCGCCGAACAGCGCGTCGAAGCGGTACTTCTCGACCGCGTCGAGCAGCACGGGCGTCTGGATCCGGTTGCGCATGCCGTCGCCCGGCTCCACCACGAGGCCCGACTCGATCGCCTCGGGCACGCTGGCGACCAGCAGGTGCAGGCCCAGCTCGGCGACCCGGCGGTCGCGGAACGCGATCACCTCGGGGAAGTTGTGGCCGGTGTCGACGTGCATCACCGGGAACGGGATGCGCGCCGGGGCGAACGCCTTCTCGGCGAGCCGGAGCATGACGATCGAGTCCTTGCCGCCCGAGAAGAGCAGCACGGGCCGCTCGAGCTCGGCGACGACCTCGCGCATCACGAAGATGCTCTCCGCCTCGAGCGCCGCGAGGTGGGAGACCCGGTAAGCCGGCGGCATGGAACCCCTTCAGCGAATTGTCTAGTCGGTCAGTGGGTTTTTACCCTGGGCGACTCTACCCCGGGATGTGCTGCCGCAGCGCCGCGAGCAACCGTGGTGCCAGATCCTTCCGGCAGACCACCAGATCAGGCAGCCGGGGATCGGTCTCGTTGTATTTCAGCGCAGATCCGTCGATCCGGGAAGCGTGCAGCCCGGTGGCCGTCGCCACAGCGACCGGTGCGGCGGAGTCCCACTCGTACTGGCCACCCGCGTGCACGTAGGCGTCCACGTCGCCGCCGACCACCGCGGCGATCTTCACGCCGGCCGAGCCCATCGGCACCAACTCGGCGTCGAGGTCGGCGGCGAGGTCGGCGAGGAACGCGGGCGGGCGGCTGCGGCTCGCGGCCAGGCGCAGCCGCGTCACCGGCCGCATCGGTGGGTACGCCGGTGGAAAGTCGGTGGCCAGCGTCCGGTGCTGCGCGGGGATCGCGACGGCGCCGGCGAGCAGCTTGTGCGGGCTCGTGCCGTGCCGGCCCCAGAGCGCCACGTGCACCGCCCAGTCGTCGCGGCCCTCCTCGGAAAACTCGCGCGTGCCGTCGAGCGGGTCGACGATCCACACCCGGTCGGCCGCGAGCCGGTCGGTGCCGGTCGCCTTGGCGTCCTTGTCCTCCTCGGACAGCACGGCGTCGCCCGGCCGCCAGCGGGCCAGCTCGGTGCGCATCAGCTCGTGTGACAGCTTGTCACCGGCCGCTTTCAGGGCGTGCGGATCGGCGAAGCCGACCTCGGCCCGGGTGCGCAGCAGCAACTCCCCGGCGCGCCCCGCCAGCCAGCGGGCGAACGCGCCGTCGATCACCGGCGGTGTCATGAGGGGGTCTCTCCTAGTTGTCAGTAGGCGCCACTCGGACGCAAGACGGCGGCCAGCGTACGCATGAGGATGACCAGGTCGAGGGAGAGCGACCAGTTCTCCACATAGCGCAGGTCCAACCGGACCGCCTCCTCCCACGGCAGGTCGGACCGGCCCGACACCTGCCACAGCCCGGTCATCCCGGGCTTGACCGCCAGCCGGCGGCGCACGTCGTCGGCGTACTGCGCCACCTCGTGCGGCAGCGGCGGCCGCGGTCCCACCAGCGACATCTGCCCGAGCAGCACGTTGAACAGCTGGGGCAGCTCGTCGAGCGAGAACCGGCGCAGCCGGCGGCCGACGGGGGTGATCCGCGGGTCGTTGCGGATCTTGAAGAGCACGCCGTCGTGCTCGTTGAGGTGGCGCAGCTCCGCGAGGCGCGCCTCGGCGTCGAGGTACATGCTGCGGAACTTGTAGATCAGGAACTCCCGGCCGTCGCGGCCGGTGCGCACCTGCCGGAAGAGTACCGGGCCGGGTGAGTCGATCCGGATGCAGAGGGCGACCGCCAACAGGACGGGTGACAGCAGCGCGACCAGCACCGCCGCGCCGAGGCGGTCGACGACCTCCTTCGCGAACCGGGCGGCGCCCTCCAGGCGGGGATGCTCGACGTGCAGCATCGGCAGCCCGTCGACCGGGCGGATCGTGGTGCGGTCGCCGGCGACGTCGATCAGCGCGTTGGCCAGGATCAGGTCGATCTCGTCGCGCTCCAGCCGCCAGGCCAGCCGGCGCAGCGTCTGCCCGTCGATCTCCGGGCAGGACAGCACGATGACGGTGTCGGCACCGGACGCGTCGACGGCGTGCGCGACATCGTCGAACGTGCCGTAGACGGGCAGGCCGACCTCGCCGTCGTGCTGCGGTGGCAGGCAGGCGCCGACGATCTCCAGCCCGTGGTAGCGCTCGCGCCGCAGCTGCCGGGCGAGGTGGATGACGGCGAGCTCGTGCCCGACGACGATCACCCGGCGCAGGCACTCGCCGCGCTTGCGCGCGCGGTGCAGGCGTTTGCGCAGGCCGAACCGGACCGCGACCGTGACGAAGGTGGCGGCGGGCAGCGCGATCAGGACGTACGACCGGGCGAGCTGGATCTCCCCGGCGTAGGAGACCATCGCGGTGCCGGCGATCAGGCCCAGCCCGGCCCGGATCACCCGCTGGTACTCGTCGGTGCCGACGAACAGGAACCGCGACTCGTACGCCCGGGCGAGCCCGAGCGCGGCGACCAGCGCGACCGGCAGCAGGGCCGAGAGCACGAGGTAGTCGCGGTTGTAGTCGGTCAACCCGTCGCCGAAGCGCAGCTCGAAGGCGAGCCCGCCGGCCGCACCGCCGACCGTGAGGTCGGCCAGCAGCAGCATGCGGATGTAGCGCGACTCCCAGGCGGCCCGGCGGGACAGGGCGGCGTGCCGGCCGGGGATCCGGCGGAGCAGGGGCCGGCGCGGCGGTGGGGTTGTGGGGCCTCGATCCGGACCGCCGCGCCCCGGCCGGGTGGCCGCCCGGCCGGAGGCATCGAGGTCGCGCTCGCGGACATCGACGCCGCGGTCACGGACGCCGGAATGCCGGTCACGGGTGTCGAGACCGCGCCGGCGGGTGTCGAGATCGCGCCGGCGGGTGTCGGGATCGCGGGGGCGGTTGTCGACATCGCGGGCGCGGGTGTCGACATCGCGGGCGCGGGTGTCGACATCGCGGGTGTCGAGATCGCGGGCGTCGAGATCGCGGGCGTCCAGGGCGCGCTCCATCAGGTCGCGCACCGCGGCGGGATCGAATCGCCCTCGCTCCACGCCGCGCCTCCCCAGTTAAGCCCCGCCTAAGACACAACGGGCGGAACCGGGCAGGCGATACGCGTGATCAGGACCCGTTATAGGCGTTTTGCGCCCATTCGACGCCCTTGCTGGCAACGGCTTCGGCGACGTCCGCCGCGCGGTCGACCAGGAACTCGAGCTCCTTGCGCTCGGCCGCGGAGAAGTCGTTGAGCACGTAGTCGGCCGGGTCCTGCCGGCCCGGCGGGCGGCCGATGCCGAACCGCACCCGGGCGTAGTCCTTGGTGCCCAGCGATTTGGACATCGAGCGCAGCCCGTTGTGGCCACCCTCGCCGCCGCCGATCTTGGCGCGGATCTGGCCGTAGGGGATGTCGAGCTCGTCGTGCACCGCGATGATCTGCTCCGGCGGCACCTTGTAGAACTGCGCCAGCGCGACCGTCGGGCCACCCGACAGGTTCATGTAGGTGAGCGGCTTGACCAGCACGAGCCGGGGCCCGCCGAAGCCGAGCCGCCCCTCGGCGACGTCGGCGACCGCACGGCGGTGCCGGCCGAACTTGGCGCCGATCCGCTCGGCGATCAGGTCGGCGACCATGAAGCCCACGTTGTGGCGGTTCTTGGCGTACTCCTTGCCAGGGTTGCCAAGACCGACCACCAGGAAGGGCGCTGTCGCTTCCACGCTCTCATTCTCCCGAGGAGCACAAGCTCGTTAGCGAAAGACCCCTCCCGGTCGTGCCGGAAGGGGTCTCTCGCGCGCAGACCAGGATTTGTTACTGAGCGGCGGCGGGCTGCTCTTCGCTCGCGGCCTCGGCGGGCGCCTCGCCCTCCGCAGCCGCGCCCTCGGCCGCCTCGCCCTCAGCGGTCTCGCCCTCGAGCGCCTCGGCGCTCGGCGCGACGCTGATCACGGCGATGGTGGTCTCGGGGTCGGCGACGAGCTCGGTGCCGTCCGGCAGCGGGACGTCGGCCGCGGTGATCTTCGAGCCGGCCTCGAGGCCCTCGATGGAGACCTCGAAGTGGTCCGGGAGCCGGGTCGCGTCGGCGCTGACCGACAGCGTGTCGCTCTCGTGCACCACGAGGGTGCCGGGCGCCGCGTCGCCGAGCAGCTGCACCGGGACGTCGACGGTGACCTTCTCGCCCCGGCGGACGAGCAGCAGGTCGATGTGCTCGAAGGTGTCCTTGACCGGGTCGCGCTGGATCGCCTTCGGTAGGGCCAGGGCCTGGGTGCCGTCGCTGATCTCGATCGCGAAGAGCTGGTTGGCACCACCGTGGCGGATCGCGGCGGCGAACTCACGCGCGGGGAGCGCGATGTGCTTGGGCTTCTCGCCGTGGCCGTAGAGCACGGCGGGCACCAGGCCGGCACGGCGCGTGCGGCGGGCACCACCCTTGCCGAACTCGGTGCGGGGCTCGGCGGCGATCTTTACCTCGGACACGGGAGAACTCCTGGATCTTGGTCTGGGCTGCGTGCAAGTCGGCGGCGGTGCCGGGCGAAGGAGGCGCGCGGGCTGGCCCGGACACCGCGTCGATGACGGCGCCCGTGGCTGCGTTGAGAACCAGCTGGGTCACCCTCGCCGTGGCAACCTCAATACTCTACCCGAGCCGGCGGAGCACCTTACCGCCGGGTGTGTCGCTTCTAAGGTCTGCCGCGAAATGGGTGGCCGGAGCGAGGCGAGGCCCAGGCGGCGGCTGGCGCCGCCGCAGCGCAGATCCTTAGCTCAGGCCACCAAAGAGGGTGGTAACGGAACCGTCGTCGAAGACCTCGCGGATCGCCCGGGCCAGCAGCGGGGCGATCGACAGCGAGGTGATCTTGTCGAGGCGCTTCTCCGGCGGCAGCGGCAGCGTGTTGGTGACCACGACCTCGCTGATGCGGCTGTTCTTGAGGCGCTCGGTGGCCGGGTCGGAGAGCAGGGCGTGGGTCGCGGCGACCACGACGTCGGCCGCGCCGCTGTCGTGCAGGATCTCGGCCGCCTTGCAGATCGTGCTGCCCGTGTCGATCATGTCGTCGACGATCAGGCAGACCCGGCCCTCGACGTCGCCGACCACCCGGTTGGCCACCACCTGGTTGGGCTTGAGCGGGTCGCGGGTCTTGTGGATGAACGCCAGCGGGCAGCCGCCCAGCCGGTCGGTCCACCGCTCGGCGACCCGCACGCGGCCCGAGTCGGGCGCGACCACGGTCATCGGGCGCCCGGCGTACTTGCGCTCGACGTAACCGGCCAGCGTGTCCATCGCGAACAGGTGGTCCACCGGGCCGTCGAAGAAGCCCTGGATCTGCGCGGTGTGCAGGTCGACGGTGAGGATCCGGTTGGCGCCCGCCTGCTTGAGCAGGTCGGCGACCAGCCGGGCGGAGATCGGCTCACGGCCGCGGTGCTTCTTGTCCTGCCGGGCGTACGGGTAGAACGGCAGGACGACGGTGATCCGCTTGGCCGAGCCGCGCTTGAGCGCGTCGACCATGATCAGCGTCTCCATCACCCATTTGTTGACGCCCTCGCCTGCCGACTGCACGACGAACGCGTCCGAACCCCGGACGGACTCGCGGTAACGGACGAAGATCTCGCCGTTGGCGAACTCGTACGCGTCGGTCGGGGTCGGCGCCACGCCGAGCACCTCGCCGATCTCGGTGACCAGCTCGGGGAACCCCCGGCCGGAGAAGAGCATCAGGCTCTTGCGGTTTTCGGCGACGATGCTGCCCATGGGTGAGGCGCTCCGTGAGTTAGGCGGGTGTTTACTCGCTTGAAGTATCACCCGGAGCGTCGGCGCTGGCATGACCGTCTTCGGTCTCGTGCAGTTGGTCACGTGCCCGCTTGGCCGCTTCGGCCGCAGCTGTGCCCGGACGCCGGGATTCGACCCACCCCCCGAAGATCCGCTGAGGGCCGCCGGAGACGGACAGCGCACCCGGCGGGACGTCGCGGCGGACCACCGTGCCGGCGCCCGTGTAGGCGCCGTCGCCGACCTCGACCGGCGCCACGAACATGTTGTCGGAGCCGGTGCGGGCGTGGTTGCCGATGACCGTGCGGTGCTTCTTGACGCCGTCGTAGTTGACGAACACCGACGCCGCGCCGATGTTGCTGTATTCGCCGATCGTCGCGTCGCCGACGTAGGACAGGTGCGGCACCTTGGACCCGGTGCCGATCTCCGAGTTCTTGGCCTCGACGAACGTGCCGATCTTGGACTTCTCGCCCAGTCGGGTGCCGGGGCGCAGGTAGGCGTACGGTCCGACGCTCGCACCCGGGCCGATCTCGCTGGAGACGGCGTGCGCACGCAGCACCGTCGCGCCCGCCTCGACGACCGTGTCGATCAGCGTCGTGTCGGGGCCGACCGTGGCGCCCGGGCCCACCCGGGTCGCGCCGCGCAGCTGGGTGTTCTGGTCGAGCACCGCGTCGCGCTCGACCGTGGCGGTGACGTCGATCCAGGTGGTGGCCGGGTCGAGGATCGTGACGCCCGAGCGCATCAGCTCGCGGTTGATCCGGTCGCGCAGCCGGGCCCGCAGGCCGGCCAGCTCGACCCGGTCGTTGCACCCCAGGGTCTCCTCGGCGTCGGCCGCGACGTGCACCGCGACGTGCTCGCCGGCCGCGGCGAGCAGCCCGAACACGTCGGTCAGGTATTCCTCGCCCTGGTCGTTGTCGGTGGTCAGCTTCGCCAGCGCGGCCCGCAGCAGGCGGGCGTCGAAGGCGTAGATGCCGGCGTTGACCTCACGGATGGCGCGCTCGGCGGGCGACGCGTCGCGCTGCTCGACGATCCGCTCGAGGCCGCCGGCCTGGTCGCGGACGATCCGGCCGAGCCCGGTCGGGTCCGGCACCTCGGCGGCGAGCACGGTCGCCGCGGTGCCGGCGGCCTCGTGCGCCTCGACCAGCGCGGTCACCGTCTCGCCGCGCAGCAGCGGCACGTCGCCGTTGAGCACCACGACCGTGCCGGTCGCGTCGGGCGCCGCCTCGAGCGCGATCCGCACCGCGTGACCGGTGCCGTGCTGCTCGGCCTGTAGCACCGGGGTGACGCCGGGCGCGACCTCGGCGAGGTGGGCCTCGACCTGGTCGGCGGCGTGGCCGACGACGACCAGCGTGCGGTCGGCGCCGACGGGCGCGGCCGCGGTGAGCACGTGGCCGAGCAGGGTGCGGCCGAGCAGCGGATGCAGCATCTTCGACAGTGCCGACTTCATCCGCTTTCCCTCACCCGCGGCGAGGATGATGACGGTGCGGGCTTCGGTCACGAGGGGGCTCCCGTCGGACGGCGAACGGCGTGCGGCCTCATGCTAGTAGGGCCGCTCGAAGACAACTATCGAGGCAACGAAGCTGGGACGCCTGGATTCGAACCAGGACCTTCCGGATTCAAAGTCCGGCGGGCTGCCGTTACCCCACGTCCCACTGAGCCGGCTAAGCCTAGCCTGTCGCATTTTCCGAGACACGCTGTTACCGGTTCCCTCTACGGGGTTAGCCCAACCTAAATTCTGCGCTTGTCGAGGTGCTAACTACGGGTCCGTAAGTTACGGTGACGTAAGCGTAACTTTTTGATCACCCCCATCCGCTGCGAGGTGCCATGACCACCATCACCGCGACCACCGACCAGACGACGACAACAACGGGCCCGAAGCCACTCACCGAGGGCAAACAGTCAACCGGGGTGCTGATCGCCCTGTGGGGTTTCGTCGTCCTGCCGTTCCTCGCGGTGCTCGCGGCGATCCCGGTGGCCGTCGTCGGCGGCTGGTTGTCGTGGACCGACGCGTCCATCGCGCTGGTCCTTTATGTCGTCTCGGGGCTCGGCATCACGGTGGGCTTCCACCGCTACTTCACGCACGGCTCCTTCAAGGCGAAGCGCTGGCTGCGGGTGACCCTCGCGGTGGCGGGCTCGTTCGCGATCGAGGGCAACGTGATCCAGTGGGTCGCCGACCACCGGCGGCACCACGCGTTCTCCGACGTGGAGGGCGACCCGCACTCCCCGTGGCGCTTCGGGGGTGGCGTCTGGGGTCTCACCAAGGGTCTGTTCTTCGCACACGTCGGCTGGATGTTCTCGCGCGAGCTGGGCAACCGCGAGCGGTTCGCGCCCGACCTGCTCGCCGACAAGGACATCCGTCGGGTCGACAAGCTCTTCCCGCTCCTGGTGGTCATCTCGACGCTCTCGCCGGCCCTGGTCGGTGGCCTGGTCACCTGGTCGTGGCAGGGCGCGCTGACCGCGTTCTTCTGGGCCGGCCTGGTCCGCATCGCGGTGCTGCACCACGTCACCTGGTCGATCAACTCGGTCTGCCACGTCTACGGCGAGCGCCCGTTCGAGGTGCGCCAGGGCGACAAAGCCGCCAACTTCTGGCCGCTGGCGATCCTGTCGTTCGGCGAGAGCTGGCACAACCTGCACCACGCCGACCCGACCTGCGCCCGACACGGCGTCCTGAAGGGGCAGATCGACAGCTCGGCACGGACGATCTGGCTGTTCGAGAAGCTCGGCTGGGTGTCCAACGTGCGCTGGCCCAAGCCCGAGCGGATCGCCGCCAAGCTCGTCAAGACGAACGCCTGATCTGATGATGCCCCTGGTGCGGGTCAGCGGCCCGCACCGGGCGGCTGGCAGGATGCTCGCGTGGTAGCCGACCCGACCAACCCGGCGGGCGGCCGGTCCCGTGTCCGGATGTCCGCGACCCAGCGTCGCGAGCAGCTGATCGTGATCGGGCGTCAACTCTTCGCGGAGCGTGGCTTCGACGCCACCTCGATCGAGGAGGTGGCGGCCCGGGCCAAGGTGTCCAAGCCCGTCGTCTACGAACACTTCGGCGGCAAAGAGGGGTTGTACGCGGTCGTCGTCGACCGCGAGGTGCGCTCCCTGCTCGACCGGATCACCAACGCGCTGACCGCGGGCCATCCGCGGGAGCTGCTCGAACAGGCGGCCCTGGCGCTGCTCGACTACATCGAGCAGGAGACCGACGGCTTCCGGGTGCTGGTCCGCGAGTCACCGGTGATGTCCTCGACCGGCAACTTCAGCAGCGTGCTCAACGACCTGGCGCACCAGGCCGAGCACATCCTGGGTGCCGAGTTCAAGACCCGGGGTTTCGACCCGAAGCTGGCGGAGCTCTACTCGCAGGCGCTGGTGGGCATGGTCGCGCTGACCGGCCGCTGGTGGCTGGAGGTGCGCAAGCCGCGCAAGGACGTGGTCGCCAGCCACCTGGTCAACCTGGCCTGGAACGGCCTGTCCCACTTGGAGTCGAAGCCGGCCCTCGTGGTGCGCGACCGCTGACCCGCCGTTGACGTTGATCTCCGCCGACCAGAGGTCCAGGCGGCTCGGGATCACTGGCGCGGGGCGCTCCGCGGGATCGACGTGCTCTTGTAGACCTGTTCGGCGCGTTGGGACTCAGCGGTGCCCGTTTTGTCGTACATGCCGGCCAGTAGCAGGATCACGCCGAAGACCAGGGACAGGATCGCCGTCGAGACCGAGAAGTTGAGGAAGTTCGCCGGCGTCTGCATGAACGCGACCATGTAGATCCCGGTGACCATGAAGACCACCGCGCCGACGAGGTTGGTGTAGTGGCCCACGTTGCCGCCGATCAGGTTGGCGACGACCACGATCAGGCCCCAGATCACCGAGATGATGGCGAACGCCAGGTTGGTACGCAGGCCCAGCGCCCAGGTGCTCTCCCGCGAGAACAGCGTCTGCCCCACGGTCCTGGTCAGGCTCACGCTGCCGAAGATCAGGATGTACGTGCCCGTGAGCGCGGCCAGCGTCCGGTAGAGCGGCCGGAGCGGGTGGTTGAGCGGAAAGTGCGCCATGCCCCAATTGTGGGGCTATGCCGGCGCCCCCGGGCTCAGAACTCCAGACGCGCCTTCTGCCAGGCGTCGTGCTCCTCGTCGGAGCCGACCCGGCCGTACATGCCGGCGAGCAGGAGGCCCAGGCCCAGGATCATCATCACGATGCTGGTCGCGAGCGTGTGGCCGAGGTAGTTGGCGTCCGTCCGGATCGTCGCCAGCGTCGCCAGCCCGATGGCCATCAGCACGTACGAGAACAGCCGGTTGACAGCGGCGTCGATGTTGCGGCCGAGCACGGTCGCGATCAGGATGATCGCCCCGATGACGATGCTGAGCAGCGAGTTCGCCAGGTTGGTGCCCTGGCCGAGGACGTTGTCGGTCTCCTGCGCGAAGAAGCCGTCACCGGCCGTCGCGGCCGCGCCGATGCCCCCGAAGACCACGAGATAGAGCCCGATCAGCCCGGCCAGCACCCGGTAGGTCGCCCGCGCGGGGTGGTTGATGGGATTGTGCATGGTCCGCCTGCCTCCAGCCTTCGTCGATCCGAACAGATTGTGGCCCAACCGCCTGAACGGTCCTCACGCGGGGTTACGAGGCGTCGACCTGCTCGGCCAGCGCGAGCCATTCCTCCTCGACCCGCTCCCGCTCCGCGCGCAGCTCGCGGAGCTGGCCGTCGAGCTCGGCGACCTTCGCGTAGTCGGTGGCGTGGGTGGCCAGCGCGTCGTGCAGCGCCGCCTCGCGCTCCTCGAGCCGGCTGACCGCCCGCTCCAGCCGGGTCAGGTCCTTGCGGGCCGCGCGGACCTCGGCCGCGGACATCCCGGCCCGCTCGGGTGCGGCGGCCGTGGCGACGACCGGTTCCGCGGCCGGCGCCGGCTTGTCCGTGGCCCGGGTCAGGTACTCGTCGACCCCGCCGGGCAGGTGCACCAGCCGGCCGTCGCCGAACATGCCGTAGACCGTGTCGGTGACCCGCTCGACCAGGTAGCGGTCGTGCGACGCGACGATCACCGTGCCGGGCCACGAGTCGAGCAGGTCCTCGAGCGAGGCCAGCGTGTCGGTGTCGAGATCGTTCGTGGGCTCGTCGAACAGCAGCACGTTGGGCTCGCCGGCGAGCAGCCGGAGCATCTGCAGGCGCCGCCGCTCGCCGCCGGACAGGTCGCTGACCGGCGTCCAGAGGCTCGACGTGCGGGTGCCGCCGCCGGAGGGCCGGTCGACGAAGCCGAACACCTCGGCGAGCTGGGCCGCGGACAGCTCCCGCCCGCCCAGGTTGACCCGCCGGGCCACCTCCTCGACCGCCTCCAGCACGCGCAGCGAGCCCGGCAGCTCGGCCAGCTCCTGCGAGAGGAACGCGGGCTTGACGGTCGCGCCGACCGTGAAGCGCCCGGCGTGCGGCGTGGACCGGCCGGCCAGCAGGCGCAGCAGCGTGGTCTTGCCGGCGCCGTTGGCGCCCAGCAGGGCCACCCGGTCGCCCGGGCCGACCTGCCAGGTCAGGTCGTCGAGGATCGGCTTGTCGCCTGCGGTCAGGAAGACGTTCTCCAGGTCGTACACCTGCTTGCCGAGGCGCGCGGTGGCCAGGCGCTGCAGGGAGAGGGTGTCGCGCGGCGGCGGCACGTCGGCGATCAGCGCGTTGGCCGCGTCGATCCGGAACCGCGGCTTCGAGGTGCGGGCCGGTGGGCCGCGGCGCAGCCAGGCGATCTCCTTGCGCAGGAGGTTCTGCCGGCGGGCCTCGGTGGCCGCCGCGATCCGCTCGCGCTCGGCCCGGGCCAGCGTCCACGCGGCGAAGCCGCCCTCGTACGCCCGGATCGTCCGGTCCGCGACCTCCCACGTGCTCGTGCAGACCGCGTCGAGGAACCACCGGTCGTGGGTGACCACCACGAGCGCGCCCTTGCGGCCGAGCAGGTGCCGGGCCAGCCAGTCGACGCCGGCGACGTCGAGGTGGTTGGTCGGCTCGTCGAGCACGAGCAGGTCGGCCGGGCGGACCAGCAGCGCGGCCAGCGCCACCCGGCGCCGCTCGCCACCGGACATCGGGCCGACCGGCTGGTCGAGGCCGAGGTGGGGCATGCCGAGGCCGTCGAGGATCGCGCGGACACCGGCGTCGCCGGCCCACTCGTGCTCGGCGCCCAGGTCCTCGGCCAGCCAGGCGGTGCCGATCACCACCTCCCGCACGGTGGCCTCGGGCGCGAACGACAGCGTCTGCGGCAGCGCCGCCACCCGCAGGTCGCGGCGCAGCGTCACCCGGCCCTCGTCGGGCTCCTCCTGCTTGGTGATCAACCGCAGCAGCGTCGACTTCCCGGCGCCGTTGAGACCCACCACGCCGATCCGGTCGGCGTCGTCGATCCCGGCCGAAACCCCGCTGAGCAGGGGCCCCGCCGCGCCGTAGCCCTTGGACACGCGGTCCAGGTTGACGATGTTGGCCATCGGACCTAGACGACGCGGGCGCCGGCGACCGGGCCCGTCTCGGTGCGCGCTTCGCGGCAGACGCCGGCCGACTCCAGGGCGCTCGCGATCATGGTGGCCTCGGAGGCGTCGTACGCCAGGAAGACGCAGGTCGGGCCCGAGCCCGAGACGATGCCGGCGAGGGCGCCCGCGGCGCGGCCGGTCTTGAGCACGTCGGCGAGCTGCGGGCGCAGCGAGATCGCGGCGGCCTGCAGGTCGTTGCCGAGGGCGGCGGCGAGCACCTCCGGGTCGCGCTGGCGCAGCGCGGCGAGCAGGTCGTCGGTGCTGCCCAGCGGCGGCGGTGCGGCCCGCAGCGCGCGCAGCCGGTCGAGCTCCGCGTAGACCGCCGGCGTGGCCAGGCCGCCGTCGGCGACCGCGATCACCCAGTGCCAGGTGGTCGGGCGGGCCAGCACCGGGCTGACCGTCTCGCCGCGGCCGGTGCCCAGCGCGGTGCCGCCGTACACCAGGAACGGCACGTCCGAGCCGATCTCCGCGGCGATCGCGGCGAGGTCGTCGCGGGTCATCCCCGTGCCCCAGAGCGCGTCGCAGGCGACCAGCGCGGCGGCCGCGTCGGCGCTGCCACCGGCCAGGCCGGCCGCGAGCGGGATCTGCTTGCGCAGGTGCAACCGGGCGTGCGCGGGGACCCCGGCATGCCGGGCCAGCGCCCGGGCGGCGCGGATCACCAGGTTGGTCTCGTCGAGGGCCAGCTCGCCGGCGCCGACGCCCTCCATGGTCAGCGTCAGCGTGTCACCGCGGCGGGCGGTCAGCTCGTCGTGCAGCGCGATCGCGTGATAGACGGTGCTGAGCTCGTGATAGCCGTCCGGGCGCGCGGGACCGACGCCCAGATGCAAGTTGATCTTAGCCGGGACCCTGACCTTGACCGGGCCGGATGCTCCCAGCCGAGGGCGTTCGTCCTCCTCCGGCTCCCACGCTTCGGTCACGGAGTGATGTCCCGGCTCAGCACGGCGTCAGCCTACTCGGGGGCGGTCGCGGTCACGTTGGCCGCCGCCGCGATGTCGGCGAACGCGCCCACGGCCAGCGCCTCGCCACGGGCGCCGGGATCGACGCCCGCCGCTACCAGCACCCGCGCGGCCCGGTCGGCACCGCCCGCCCAGCCGGCGAGCGCGGCCCGCAGCGTCTTGCGGCGCTGCGCGAAGGCCGCGTCCACGACCCGGAAGACATCCGCGCGGGGTACGTCGGCCCGCGGCGGCTCGCGCCGGGTGAACGCGACCAGGCCGGAGTCGACGTTGGGGACCGGCCAGAACACGCTCGGCGGCACCCGGCCGGCGGGACGCGCGGCGGCGTACCAGGCGAGCTTGACCGACGGGATGCCGTAGACCTTGCCGCCCGGCCCCGCGGTCAGCCGGTCGGCGACCTCCTTCTGCACCATGACCAGCCCGTGCTCCAGGGTGGGCAGCTCGGCCAGCAGGTGCAGCACCACCGGCACGGCGACGTTGTACGGCAGGTTGGCGACCAGCGCGGTCGGTGCGGGGCGCAGCTCGCCGGCGGTGATCCGCAGCGCGTCGGCGGCGTGCACAGTCAGCCGCCCGGCCGGGGCGCCGCGCGCGGCCGCCGTCTGCGCCAAGGCGCCAGCCAGCACCGGATCGACCTCGACCGCGTGCACCTGGGCACCGGCCGCGAGCAGCCCGAGGGTCAGCGAGCCCAGCCCGGGCCCGACCTCCACGACCACCTCGTCGGGCGCCAGTTCGGCGGCGGCGACGATCCGCCGCACGGTGTTCGGGTCGTGCACGAAGTTCTGCCCGAGCCGCTTGGTCGGCGCCACCCCGAGCCGGCCCGCCAGCGCGCGGATCTCGGCGGGCCCCAGCAGTTCGGTCACGGCGCCGAGCCTAGAGGAAGGGCTGCGAGGCCCGTCGCAGCGTGTGACGATCGGGGTATGTTCAAGCCAACCCGACCGTTCAGCGGGTTCTCCGTCGATGACATCCCGGCCGCGAAGCGGTTCTACGGCGACACGCTCGGCCTGCCCGTCGCCGAGGAGCACGGCATGCTCCTGATCGACATCGGGGCCGGCGCCGAGGTGCTCGTCTACCCGAAGCCGAACCACCAGCCGGCCACGTTCACGATCCTCAACTTCCCGGTCGCCGACATCGACTCCGCGGTCGACGACCTGGCCAGGCGGGGCATCACGTTCGAGCGCTACGCCGGCATGGAGCACGACGAGAAGGGCATCGTGCGCGGCGAGGGGCCGGACATCGCCTGGTTCACCGACCCCGCCGGCAACGTGCTCTCCGTGTTGTCCGACCGCTAGGGGCGCGTCCAGTCGAGCAGCTCGATGAGCTGCTCGACGGTCCCGGTCTCCCCCAGCCGCGGGAAGATCCGCTCGACGCTGTGGCGGTGGGCGGCCTCGTCCATGTCGGCCATCGCGTCGACCGCGAGCGCCACGTTGTAGCCGTGCTCGTACGCCGCCCGCGCCGTCGACTCGACGCCGATGCTCGTGGCGATCCCGGTCAGCACGATCTGCGTCACGCCCCGCCGGCGCAGCTGCAGGTCGAGGTCGGTGCCGTAGAACGCCGACCAGTTCCGCTTGGTGATCACCAGATCCCCGGGCATCTCGTCGACCAGCGTGTCCCAGCCGGCCGGCCGCGCGCCACCGCCGGCCCGGGTCTCGGTGCGCCCGGGCACCGCGTCCGCGAAGTCCGGCGCGAACGTCACCCGGACCCGCACCACCGGCAGCCCGTGCGCCCGGAACGCGTCGGCCAGCGTCGCCGACCGCACCAGCACCTCACCGGCCTCGTGCGGCGCGGTCGGCAGCGCGACGATCCCCTGCTGGAGGTCGATGACGACGAGGGCGGAGCGGGGGTCCAAGGTGGTCAGTGCCATGGTGCGTCAGCCTTTCGTTGTGCCGAGCCGACCGAGGGTGCGGTCGGCGAGCGTGCCGAGCACCCCGGCGGCGCCGACCAGCGCATCGCCGACCAGGTAGAGCCGGCGCGGGCCGTACGTGTCGACCAGCCACCCGACCACCGGCTGCCCGACGGCCGTGGCCAGGTAGAGGCCGGAGACCAGCCACGCGGTCTCGGCGGGCGGTGCGCCGAGCGCGACCCCGATCGGGATCAGCGCCACCGCGATCATCGACGAGTTGCCGACGGTGGTGGTCGCCGCGTGGCTACCAGTGACCGAACGCACGCTCCGTCGCGCCGGAGATCGCGGTGCAGAGCTCGTCGACGTCGGCGCCCTTCGCTTCCGCCAGGGCGCGCACGGTGAGCGGGATCAGGTAGGACGCGTTGGGGCGCCCGCGGTACGGCATCGGGGTCAGGTAGGGCGCGTCGGTCTCGACCAGCATCTGCTCCGCCGGGGTGATCGCGGCGGCGGCGCGCAGAGCACCGGCGTTGCCGAACGTCACCGTGCCGGCGAAGGAGAGCAGGTAGCCGCGGCGCACGCACTCGGCCGCGAACTCCTCGTCGCCCGAGAAGCAGTGCAGCACGACCGTGTCCGGTGCGCCCTCGTCGTCGAGCACCCGGAGCACGTCGGCGTGCGCGTCCCGGTCGTGGATGACCAGCGCCTTGCCGTACCGCTTCGCGATCGCGATGTGGGCCCGGAAGCTGGCCTCCTGCGCCGACCGCCCCTCGGCACCGGTGCGGAACGTGTCGAGGCCGGTCTCGCCGACACCGCGTACGCGCTCGTCCGCGGCCAGTCCCTCGATGATCCGGAGCGCCTCGTCGAGGTTGGGCAGCCGGGGCGCCTCATTCGGGTGCAGTGCCACGGTCGCCACCACGGCGGTGTGCTCGCGGGCCACGGCCAGACCCCAGCGCGACGACGCGACGTCCACACCGACCTGGACGACCCGGTCGACGCCGGCGTTCGCGGCGGCGGCCAGGGCACCGGATACGGGGTCGGGGCCGAACACGTCGCGGCCACCGCCGCCGGCCTCGCCTACCGTGATATCGATGTGCGTATGGCTGTCGGTCACCGGCACCGCGAGCGGGAGGGGCGGCGGCGGGAACTCGCCGGCACGGCGGGCGGCCCGCTGCTGGCGCGACTCGTTCGGTTGCTCGGTCATCGCCGGTCAGCATCACACATAGATGTCGTGACGCATCGCGCAGCGCCGAGCCGCGGAAGTTCACCAACTGTTCATGGCCGGCTCACGCGGCGCACCTAAGGTCTGCCGGGTGCAGGTCACCCCCCAGGAGCGCATGAGTTCCACCACCGATCTGCGCGTCACCCTCGGCGACGCGACCTACCCGGCTGTCGAGATCGCCCGGGGCGCCGCGTACGAGCTGTTCAGCGCCGAGCACGACGACGGCTTCGAACGCGACCCGCGGCCCGGCGCGCGCTACCCGTTCCACCGGTTCATCCACGTCACCGAGGTGACCGCGGTCAACGGCCGGCCGGCCGACCCGCACCACGCGGACCGGCCGCACCACGACGGGCGCGACGAGCCGGACGACCCGCTGATGCTGCCGCTGAGCCGGGCGGTGGGCTGGCACGAGGTGCACAGCCGCAGCCAGAACCCGTCGTCGGCCGGCGACCCGATCCTGCTCGCCGTGCGGGCCAGCGCGCACATCCGGCGCGGCACGCGGATGGTCAAGCACCTCTCGGCCAACCAGGTCGCGGCCTATCTGCGCGGCCGGCTGCCGCACGGGTTCTGCTACCGCGAGTACGACGTCGCGCACCTGCGCACCCCGGGCGACCTGCAGCTCCTGCGCACCGAGGCCGACAACGGCCGGGACCGCGAGGACATCGCGTTCGCCCTGCGGTGGCGGGCCGTGGACGCGTCCGACTTCGACGTGCCCGCGTACGACCGCTATCCGGGCCTGGTCACGATGCCGGCGCACGACCGGATGGGCGCGCCCGTGCTCGGCACCGGCTTCGCGCCCAGCGGCCGGCACGTGATCCCCGAGTTCGTCACCAGCAACTTCACCGAGCTGCCGATGCCGGCCAACGCGACGCTGGTCGCGTACACCGCCGACGGCGACGAGGCGATCCTCTACTCGTTCCAGCCCGAGCAGCGCGGGTGGCTGCGGATGGCCGGCCCGCGCTGGCGCGACCTCCTGTCGGAGCTGCCCGGCATCTCGCCCGACCAGGAGTACGTGCAGATCGGCGACCAGCAGTCGGCGGTGCACCTCGTCGGCACGTACCGCGGCGAGGAGGTCGTCGCGGTGGCCGACCCGCCGGGCGAGTTCCGGGTGCTGGCGATGACCCGGGCGGCCCGCTACCCGGTGGAGTCGCTGGCGCGGCGCAACGAGTACGGCCGCTGGCGCGACGCGCCCTGCCTGGTGCTCCGCCAGGAGTCGGGCTGGCTGCGGCTGCGGCTGTGCCGCCCCGACCCGGAGGCGGTGGCCCGCCTGGGCGCCCAGTGCTACGAACGCGGGGTCTACGAGACCTGGGCGCCGCTCAGCGAGGTCACCGACCGCCAGGTGATCGACAACCGGTACGAAATTTAGCGGTCAGCCGAGTTTGCTTCTCGTCAGCCGGCGAGCCGGCTGAGCTCCTCGTCGACGATCGACGGCTCCAGCTTGCGGAACACCGGCTTCGGCGCCTGCAGCTGCCGGCCGGCCTCGATCGGCACCGACTCCCACCGGGCGCCGACCGTGTAGTCACCGGTCAGCACCGGGTACGCCGGCCCGCCGTCGAGGTCGGAGACCTCCTCGATGGCCGGCATCGGCGCGTGCACGCCCGTGCCGCCGAGCAGCTCGTGCACCTTCTGCGCGGAGTGCGGCAGGAACGGCGTGAGCAGCGTGTTGGCGTCGCTGACGACCTGCAGCGCGACGTGCAGGATCGTGCCCATCCGGGGCTTGTCGGCCGCGTCCTTGAGCTTCCAGGGCGCCTGCTCGGAGAGGTATTTGTTGGCCTCGGCGACCACCCGCATCGCCTCGCCGATCGCCTGCTTCTGCCGGTGCTTCTCGATCAGCTCGCCGACCGTGCGGAAGCCGGCCCTGGCCACCGCCAGCAGCGCCTCGTCGGCCTCGGTCAGCTCGACCGCCGGCGGGATCGCGCCGAAGTTCTTCGCCGCCATCGAGATCGACCGGTTGACCAGGTTGCCCCAGCCGGCGACCAGCTCGTCGTTGTTGCGGCGGAGGAACTCGGCCCAGGTGAAGTCGGTGTCCTGGCTCTCCGGACCGGCGACCGCGATGAAGTAGCGCAGCGCGTCGGCGTCGTACCGCTCGAGGAAGTCGCGCACGTAGATCACGACCTGGCGGGACGACGAGAACTTGCGCCCCTCCATGGTCAGGAACTCGCTGGAGACCACCTCGGTCGGCAGGTTGAGGGCGCCCAGGTCGCCCGGCGAGCCGCCGCGCGAGCCCTGGCCCGAGTAGCCGAGCAGGATCGCGGGCCAGATCACCGAGTGGAAGACGATGTTGTCCTTGCCCATGAAGTAGTACGCGGCGGCGTCCTTGCCCTCGCCCTCGGCCGACCACCACTTCTTCCACGCCGACGGGTCGCCGGTGCGGCGCGCCCACTCGATCGAGGCCGACAGGTAGCCGATCACGGCGTCGAACCAGACGTAGATGCGCTTGTCGGAGCGGTCGCGCCAGCCGTCGAGCGGGATCGGCACGCCCCACTCCAGGTCGCGGGTGATCGCCCGGGGCTGCAGGTCGTCGAGCAGGTTGCGGGAGAACCGCAGCACGTTGGGGCGCCAGCCCTCGCGGGTGTCGAGCCAGGCGGCCAGCGCCTCGGCCACCGCGGGCAGGTCGAGGAAGAAGTGCTCGGTCTCCACGAACTCCGGCGTCTCGCCGTTGATCCGCGAGCGCGGGTTGATCAGCTGCTCGGGGTCGAGCTGGTTGCCGCAGTTGTCGCACTGGTCGCCGCGGGCACTGCCGTACCCGCAGATCGGGCACGTGCCCTCGATGTAACGGTCGGGCAGCGTGCGCCCGGTCGACGGCGAGATCGCGCCGAGCGTTGTCTTGGCGATGATGTAGCCGTTGCGGTAGAGGCCGTCGAACAGGTCCTGCACGACCTGGTAGTGGTTGCCGGTCGTGGTGCGCGTGAACAGGTCGTACGACAGGCCGAGCCCGTGCAGGTCCTCGACGATCACCCGGTTGTAGCGGTCGGCCAGCTGGCGCGGGGTCAGCCCCTCGCTGTCGGCCTGCACCTGGATCGGGGTGCCGTGTTCGTCGGTGCCCGACACCATGAGCACGTCGTGCCCGGCCATGCGCATGTAACGGCTGAACACGTCGGCGGGGACGCCGAAGCCGGAAACATGGCCGATGTGACGCGGGCCGTTGGCGTAGGGCCAGGCGACCGCGGCAAGAACGTGACTCATGGCCGCAAGGGTAGTGACCCAGGAATGAGCGCGGCCAGCGAGCCCGCACACCTCAGAACCGCATTGTCCGGATTTATCCGCCGACACGCGCTTTACCTGCACGAAGGGTGACGTGAGGCGTTGTCCAATGAGATTTGTGAGCGCGACGCCCGAACGACCCGAGACCGCCGGCGAGCTGGACATCGCCGCACCAGCCAACGAGCCGGACCGGGCCTGGGACGCGGCCGGCCAGCCGCACATCCCGGCACCGGCCCGCGAGCCGGCCGCGGTCACCGGGCTCGCGGCCGCGGTGCAGGGCGCCGGCGCTGCCCGCGGCGGCGCGCGGTTCGAGACGCTCCGCGACGCGACCCCGCCGGCCCCACCAGCGCCCGACACGGCCGGCACGCCCGGCACCTCCGTCGGCGACGACCTGTGGGCGAGCGAGGAGGTCGACCGGGAGACCTGGTCGCCGGCCAAGCTGGTCGTCCGCGCCCGCCGCGCCGCCACCAGGCCCAACCGGCACGCCGCCACGCGGGCCCGCCGGGTGCGCAAGCCACGCCGGCTCCGCGCCGCGCTCGCCATGCTGGTCGTGCTCGCGCTGACCGGCACCTTCTTCGCCTGGGTCACCGCGGAACCGATCTGGCTCGCGGTCGGCCGCGGCGACACCGGCACGGCGACCGTGGCCGGCTGCGTCGGATCGGGGCTCACGCAACGCTGCCGGGGCTCGTTCACCTCCGCGGACGGCCGCTACACCACCGAGCTCGTGCGGGTGCTGGGCGTGCCCGAGACGCGGACCGCGCCGGGCAGCCAGGTGCGGGCACAGATGGTGAAGGCCGGCAGCAGCAGCGCCTACCTCGACGACCGGACGGTCAACACGCTGCGCTGGCTGCTCGGCATCCTGCTCGTGCTGCTCTGCGGTCTCGGCATCGTGTTCGCCACCGGGGCGCTGCGGCTCGAGGACCGGCGGGCCAGGCGCACCGCCGCGATCTGCGGGCTGGCCGCGCCACTGCTGGTCACGGTGGGTTTCCTCGCCGCCACCTACTGATGGACGATCGCGTAGACCTCGCGCCGGCGCACGCCGTGGCGCTCGGCGACCGCCGCGATCGCGTCACGCCGTGAGCTGCCCGCGGCCTCGGCGGCGGCGACCTCGGCCCGCAACGCCTCGTCCGACGGCCGCTCGGCGGCGGTCGGAGCGGCGCCGGCGACCACCAGCGTGATCTCACCCTTGGGTTCGCCGGCGGCGGCCCACTCGGCGAGCCCGCCCAGCGGCCGGCGGACGACCTCTTCGTAGGTCTTGGTCAGCTCGCGGCAGACCGCGGCCGCCCGGTCGGCGCCGAACGCCGCGGCCAGGTCGGCGAGCATCGCGGCGAGCCGGTGCGGTGCCTCGAAGAAGACGAGCGTCCGCTCCTCGGCGGCGAGCGCCGCGAGCCGGGACCGCCGCGCCGCGCCCGTGCGGGGCAGGAACCCCTCGAAGCAGAACCGGTCGGTCGGCAGCCCGGACAGGGCCAGCGCCGTGGTCACCGCGCTGGGGCCGGGCGCCGCCGTGACCGGCAGGCCCGCGTCGAGCGCGCCGCGCACGAGCCGGTAGCCGGGGTCGGAGACGCTCGGCATGCCGCCGTCGGTCACCAGAGCGACGACCGCGCCGTCGCGCAGGGCCTCGACCAGCTCCGGCGTACGCCGTTCCTCGTTGCCCTCGAAATAGGAGACGATCCGACCACCCACAGTGATGCCGAGGTCACGCGCCAGCCGGGTCAGTCGGCGGGTGTCCTCGGCGGCGACGACATCGGCATCGGACAGGGCGTCGCGCATCCGCGCAGAGGCGTCGCCGGGGTTGCCGAGCGGTGCGCCAACCAGAACCAACCGCCCAATGCGCCCGTTGTCCGGCACTTCCTGCCCCCTCGTTACCAACCGGTCTGCCCATAGCCTGCCTGCCGAACCCCCCAATTCGGTCCCGGCAGCCTACGATCGCGGGGTGACCCTGGCGGCGACGAGCGTAGCGAGCCCCGAGGCCAGGCCCGACGAGGCCGCGCCCGCGGAGCTGCCCTCCGGCATACCCGCGCCCAAGGCGGCGGTCCCCGACGGCATCCGGCGCCGGCTGCTGCCGTTCGACGCCCGGCGCGATCCCTGGTCGTGGGCGGTCACCGGCTTCGTCGTCGCGGTCGCCGCGCTCGTGCGGTTCGTCAACCTCGCCAACCCGCCCGGCAAGATCTTCGACGAGACCTACTACGCGAAAGACGCCTACGGCCTGCTGACCAAGGGCGTCGAATGGAACTACAAGGACAACGTCGCGTCGTACGTGGTCCACCCGCCGCTCGGCAAGTGGCTGATCTCCATCGGCGAGTGGATGTTCGGCTACCAGGACGCCGACGGCAACGTCCGCGCCGCAGGTCATCTGTGGACCGCCGCGCCGGAGCTTGGCTGGCGCTTCTCCGCCGCGGTCGCCGGCACCGTCTCAGTGCTGATCATGGTGCGGGTCGCCCGGCGGATGTTCGGCTCGACGGTGCTCGGCGCCGCCGCCGGCCTGCTGCTCGCGCTCGACGGCTTCCACCTGGTGCTGTCCCGCACCGCCATCCTCGACATCTTCCTGCTGCTGTTCATCCTCGCCGCGTTCGCCGCGCTGGTGGCCGACCGCGACAGCCGCCGCCGGCGCTGGCTGGCGGCGATGGCCGACGGCCTCGACCCGACGCGGCTCGGCAAGGCTGGCCGGCTCGGCTTCGCGTTCCCCTGGTGGCGGCTCGCGGCTGGTGCGCTGTTCGGCTGCGCCGTCTCCGTGAAGTGGAGCGCGCTCTTCTTCCTGCCCGCTTTCCTGCTCCTCATCGCATGGTGGGAGTACGGCACCCGGCGCACCGTCGGCGCCCGGCACCCGCTGCGCGACACGTTCCTCGACGAGTTCGGCTGGCTCGTCATGTTCGTCGTGGTCGCGTTCGCGGTCTACCTCGCGAGCTGGAGCGGCTGGCTGCTCACGGACGACGGCTACTACCGGCACTGGCTGGCCGACAGCGGCCGCCCCGAGCCGCCGGTCATCGGCGCGCTGCACAACCTGCTGCACTACCACCAGGAGGCCTTCAAGTTCCACGAGGGCCTCGACACCAAGCACACCTACCAGTCCTGGCCCTGGCAGTGGCTGCTGCTCGGCCGGCCGGTCGCGTTCTACTGGTCCAACACCGGCAGCTGCGGCGCCGACTCCTGCGCCTCCGAGGTGCTGCTGCTCGGCACGCCCGTGCTCTGGTGGTCGTTCCTGCCGGCGCTGGCCGCGCTCGTCTGGCTCGGCATCGCCCGACGTGACTGGCGGGCCGGCGCGATCCTGCTGATGGTGTTCGTCGGCCTGGCGCCGTGGTTCTACTACGCGATCGACAACGGCCGCACGATGTTCTCGTTCTACACCGCGCCGGCGCTGCCGTTCATGATCCTGGCGGTGGTGTACGTGCTCGGGGCGATCATGTATCCGGCGGTCAGCGGGTCCGGCCCGCCGAGCCCCGACACCGCGCGCCGGCTGGCCGACCGGCGCCTGGTCGGCGGCGTGATCGCTGGCGCGTACCTCGTGCTGTTCGTGCTCTGCTTCGCCTACTTCTTCAAGGTCTTCGTCGGCGACGTCATGCCCTACGCGGACTGGTCTCACCGGATGTGGCTGGGCTCGCGCTGGATATAGCGTGGGCTGCGTGACCGATCCCCTCTGGACCGGCGTCGCGGTGGCGCTGGTGACCCTGTTCGACGACGACGGCGCGGTCGACGAGCGCGCCACCGCGGCACACGCGGCCCGGCTCGCCGACGAGGGCGTCCGGGCGGTGCTCGTCGGTGGCAGCACCGGCGAGTCCGACACCCTCACCGACGCGGAACTGGCCGGGCTGACGGCCGCGGTCCGCGCCGCCCTGCCCGCGCCGGTGCCGGTGGTGACCGGCGCCAGCGGTGCGTGGCGGGGTGCGGCGGCGGCCCGCATCGCGGCCGCGGTGGGCGCGGGCGCGGACGCGGTCCTCGTCGCTCCCCCACGCCGCCCCGGCGACCTGGCGGCCTACTACGACGCCGCGGCGAAGGCGGCCGGTTCCGCACCGGTGCTGGCCTACCACTTCCCCGGTACGGCCGGCGGCGAGGTGCCCGTGCCGGCGCTGCCGGACCTGCCGATCGCCGGGCTCAAGGACTCGACCGGTTCCGCCGAGCGCCTGCTGCAGGAGCTGGCGGTGTGGGATCGCGCGGTCTACGTGGGCTCCAGCGCGCTGGTGCTGACGGCCGGCGCGGTGGGCGCGGCCGGCGCGATCCTGGCGGTGGCCAACGCGCATCCGGCCGAGTCCGTCGCCGCGTTCGCCGGTGACGCGGCCGCGCAACGCGCCCTGCTGGCACCGCACCTGCGGTCGAGGGAGCGTTTCCCGGCGGGGCTCAAGGAAATGGTGGCCGAGCGCTACGGAACGTCGCGGGCTGCACGCTTAGCGTGAGATTTCGGCCGTTAGCTTTCATTACGAAAGAAAGACGCGCGCCCCGATCGCCTGCCACGGGGGAAGCGGGCGATAGGGGCGCGCACATGAGAGCTTAACGACCGACGATCACCCGCACAACGGGTGACGGGGTCCAAAAATGTGGTCGGATTCCCGACGCGAGCATCGCCGAACAACACCGGCAAGTGTCGCTTACCGGACAGCGCCGTTCGCGCGCTGGCCGTCACCATCCCGGGTGACGAACATCAACCCTGGTCACGGCGGTGATCGGCGCGTCGATGCCACGGCGCGTGGGGCCACGTTGTATAGGTGACGGCCGGTTCGGGCATTTTTCCGGACTGGCCCGATGAACACAGCCGAGTGATGTGCGCCTCCTCATCGCGGAGCGTGCTTTCTACGCTTCCCGCGTGAATCCGGACCATGAACCCGAAACAGAGGTAATCGTCAGTGCCGCCGAGCCGCTCGACGCGGCCGGAGCGACCTACGAGACGGTGACCTTCGGGCACGACGGCGCGGCACCCGTGTTCGTCGACGAGACCGGTCGCCGACGGCGGCTGGTACGTGTCGTCGCGTACGGCATCGGCGCCGTCTGCCTGGGCTACACCGCCCTGGTCGGCGTGAGCATCGCCGGCGGACCCGCGCTGCCGCACGCCCTGATGCCGTTCCCCGACCGCGCCGAGCAGAACGACGCTGACCGGGCCCCGGTGGAGAGACCCGAGCGGACCTCGTTCCGCCCGCCGACGCCGGGGCCGTTCGTCGCGCCGCTGCCGCCCGCGCCCGGGCCAGGCGGCTCCAGCGTGCTGCGCACCACGACCATCCCGGTGGCCGCCCGGCCGACGCCGAGCCCGACCAAGGGCACCGCGCCGGTCTCGCCACCTCCGGTGACCAGCTCGCCGACGCGTCCGGCCGAGGGCACGCCGACGCCGGCGCCGGACCCGACCACGGAACCGCCCACGCAGCCGCCCGCACCCGGCAACGGTGGCGGCACGGGCGGGTCAGCCGACCAGCCACCCGGCGGTGAAGCCGGTGGTGGAGGTGGCGGCGGCGGCGCCGACACCGGCAGCGGTGGCACGGGCGAGACCGGCGGTGGCACGGGCGAGACCGGTGGTGACACGGGCGGCTCCGGCTCCGGAGGCAGCGGCGGTGGCAGCGGGGGCACCGGCGGCGGCAGCGGAGCGGGCAGCAGCGACGACGGCACCGGCACCGGCGGGGGCACGGGCGGCGGCACGGCCAGCGGACCGGTCGCCACCGACCCGGAGCAGCCCGAGGTGCCCGACCCGACCACACCGGCCGGCCCGTCCACACTGGCCGCCAGCGCGACATGAGCGCACCGACCAGCGAACCCGCCCGCGGCACGGCCAGGATCCCGGCCGGCGTGAAGATCACCGCCACGGCGCCCGTCCAGCGGGCCGGCGGCGGTTACGACGAGGCGCCCACGGTGGTGCTCGAAGCACCGCCACCACCGCCGGCCGCGCCGCGGGCCGTACCCGCCGACGTCGAACCGCCACGGCGGCCCGCGCGGCGGGTGGTGCCGCGGCCCAAGTGGGTCGTCGCCGCGGTCCTGGTCTTCGTGTTCGTCAGCCTGCTGCTCGTCGAGGCCTACGCGAACGCCCGCTTCACCCCCGACCACCAGAGCGAGCCGGGCGACACGACGATCGTCCCCGACCGGATCATCGAGGGTGGGCCGATCATCAACGCGCCGCCGGGTCAGGAGGCACGCTCCTACCGGCTGCCGCCGAAGACGATCGCGCTGACGTTCGACGACGGCCCGGACCCGACGTGGACACCGCGGGTGCTGGCCGCGCTCGAGCGCTACGGCGCCAAGGGCACGTTCTTCGTCATCGGCTCGCAGGTGGTCCGCTACCCGGAGCTGGCCGACGAGCTGGCCAGAAAGGGCCACGAGCTCGGCGTGCACACGTTCACCCACCCGGACGTCGCGACGCTCCCGCAGTGGCGCCGCCGGATGGAGTACTCCCAGACCCAGCTCGCCCTGGCCGAGGCCGCCGGGGTGCGCAGCTCGCTGTTGCGCTTCCCGTACTCGTCCACGGCCGACGCCATCGACGACAACGCCTGGCGGCTGCTCACGAAGGCCGGCGAGCTCGGCTACGTCACCGTGGTCAACGACCGGGACAGCCAGGACTGGGCCCGCCCGGGCGTCGACCAAGTCGTCGCGAACATGATCCCCGACGGCGACCAGGGCGCGGTGGTGCTGCTGCACGACGCGGGCGGCGACCGCGCGCAGACCGTGCAGGCCCTCGAGCGGTTCATCCCGATGATGCAGGCGCGCGGCTACAGCTTCGTCACGGTCACCGACGGCCTGCGCCGCGCGCTCACGGACCCCAGGACAGGGGCCGCGCCGACGGTGCTGCGCAACCCGCCCGCTGATGCCGCCGACCGGCAGCGCGGCCTGGCGCTGGCCAGCGCGGTCCGGATCGCCGACTGGTCGCTGCAGTTCTTCGCCCTGCTCTTCCTGGTGGTCGGCCTCCTGACGCTGGCCCGTACGCTGCTGCTCTTCGTGCTCTCGGGCCGGCAGGCCAGGCGGCGCCGCGGCGACTGGTCGTGGGGCCCGCCGGTGACCGCGCCGGTCTCAGTGATCGTGCCCGCCTACAACGAGCGCGAAGGGATCGAGGCCGCGGTGCGCTCGCTGGCCGGCGGTGACTACCCGGGCGGCATCGAGGTGATCGTCGTCGACGACGGGTCGACCGACGACACGGCCGACATCGCCGCGTCGCTGGGCCTGCCCAACGTGCGGGTGATCCGCAAGGCCAACGGCGGCAAGTCGTCGGCGCTGAACACCGGCGTCGCCGCGGCCCGCTCGGACATCATCGTGATGGTCGACGGCGACACGGTCTTCGAGCACGACTCCGTCCGCCAGCTCGTGCAGCCGTTCGCCGACCCCGAGGTGGGCGCGGTCGCGGGCAACGTCAAGGTCGGCAACCGGGCCAGCCTGGTCGCCCGCTGGCAGCACATCGAGTACGTGATCGGCTTCAACCTCGACCGCCGGCTGTACGAGTCGCTGCGCTGCATGCCCACCGTCCCGGGCGCGATCGGCGCCTGGCGCAAGGACGCCCTGCTGAGTGTCGGCGGGATGAGCGACGACACGCTCGCCGAGGACACCGACGTGACGATCGCCTTCGGCCGCGCCGGTTGGAAGGTCGTCTACGAGGGCCGGGCCCGCGCCTGGACCGAGGCGCCGGCGTCCCTTGGGCAGCTCTGGCGGCAGCGTTACCGGTGGAGCTACGGGACCATGCAGGCGATGTGGAAGCACCGCGCGGCGCTGGTCGACGACGGCCCGTCGGGCCGGTTCGGCCGCCGCGGCCTGCCCTTCCTCGCGCTCTTCGGCATCGCGCTGCCGCTGCTCGCGCCCGTGATCGACCTGCTGGCCGTGTACGCGCTGCTGTTCGCCGGCCGCGCGGAGACCGTGCTCGCCTGGCTCGCGATGCTCGGCCTGCAGATGGTCACCGGCGTGGTGGCGTTCCGGCTCGACAAGGAGCGGCTCACCCCACTGTGGACCCTGCCGCTGCAGCAGTTCGCGTACCGCCAGCTCATGTATCTCGTGCTCATCCAGTCGCTGGTCACCGCGCTGACCGGCGGCCGGCTGCGCTGGCACAAGCTGCGCCGCACCGGCGAGGCGTCCGTGCAGACTTAGGCGATGGACCTGCTCACCCGCATGCGGGAGATCTGCCTGGCGCTGCCGGAGACCACCGAGCGGCTCAGCCACGGCTCGCCGACCTGGTTCGTGCGCGGCCGGACCGTCTTCGTGACCCTGCACGTCGAGGGCCACCACGACAACCGGTTCCCGCACCTGTGGTGCGCGGCGCCGGCGGGCGTGCAGGCGGAGCTGATCGCCGAGGACCCGGGCACGTTCTTCCGGCCGCCGTACGTCGGTCATCGCGGCTGGCTCGGCGTGCGGCTCGACCGCGAACCCGACTGGGCGGAGATCCGCGAGCTGGCCATCGACGCCTACCGGACAGTCGCGCCCGGGCGGCTGGTCGCCGAGCTGGAGTGATGGCAGGCTGACCGGTTGTGGCGGTGGTGGTGGGTGTGGACGGAGCCGGTCGGACGCACCGGCTCCGCGCGCTGGCCCCGCCCGGCGCGGTCTGGGTGACGCCCGACCGGCCGGCCGTCCCGGACACCGCGCCGGCGGTCGTCGTCGATGATCCACACCGGCTCGACGACGCGACGCTGCGTGCGCTGTCCGATGTGGCCCGCCGCGCGGTGCCGGTGCTGCTCGGCCGCCGGCCCACGCTCGACCGGGCGGCGCTGGCCGAGCTGGACGAGCTCGCGGCCCGGGACGGCGTGGTCCAGCTCGAGCCCCTCGACGCCGCGGCGATCGCCGCGCTGACCGGGCGCGCCGACCTCCACGTCGCGTCGGCGGGCCGGCCCGCGATCGCGGCGCTGCTGGCCGGCGGCGGGCTCCTCCCCCGGGTGCAGCGGCGACTGGCGGCCGAGCCGGGGGTGGCCGACATCGCCCGCACGCTCGCGCTCGGCCTGGACCTCACCGACGACGTGCTGGCCGCCGCGACCGGCCAGCCGCCGGACGCCCTGGCCGGCGCCCTGCGCACCCTGCGCGACCTGGGCTTCCTGGTGCCGGGCGCGGAGCGGCTGGTGCCGGCCGTCGCGACCGCGCTGCTCGACGACCTGGCACCGGCCGAGCGCCGCCGGGTGCACGCCCGGGTCGCCACCGCCCTGGCCGGGTCCGGCGCCGACCCGGTGGCCGCGGCGACCCAGCTGCGGGCCGCCCGGATCCGCGCCGGCGCCGACGTCTTCCGCGCCGCCGGCGACTGCCTGCGGTTCACCGACCCGGCGGCCGCGATCGGGTGGTACGCCGACGCGGTGGACGCCGGTGCCGACCCGGCCCAGGTCGCGGCCGGACACGCCGAGGCGGCCGCGCTGGTCGGGTTGCCGGTCGATCCCGCGCCGGGCGACCCACACCGGTTGGCGCTGGTGGCCGGCGCCGTGGCCGCACACGACGGCCGGCCGGCCCGCGCCGCCGACGTGCTGGTCGCGGCCGCGCCGCCCGGGCCGCTGCTCGCGGTGCCGTCGCTCGTCGCCCTCGGCCGGGCGGCGGAGGCCCGCGCGCTGGCGACCGGCGAGCCGGCGCCGTTCCGGCTGCTCGCCGCGGCGGTGCTGGCGGCCGGTGACGAGCCGGCGGCGGCCGTACCGCTGCTGATCGAGGCCGCCGAAGCCGCGGAGCGCACGCCGGCCGCGGTCGTCCCGCCGGACACGCCGCACGCGTGGGGTGCGGTCGTCGCGGTCACCGCAGGCGACGCCGCCACCGCCGAGCACCTGCTGGGCCGCGCCCTCGACCGCGGCGTCGGTGGACCGGTCGGCGCACAGCGCCATCGCCTGCTGCTGGCCTGGGTGCGGCTGCGCGCGGGCCGCTACGACACGGCGGTCGCTGAGCTGCGCCGGCTCGGCACCGGCCTGCCCGGCCGCGAGGTGCTGCTCGCCGCCGCGTTGCGGGCCGGGCTCGCCCGCCGGTCGGGCGACATCGCGAAGCTGCGCGAGGCGTGGTCCAGCGTCGAGCCCGTGCTGGCCCGCCAGGCCGTCGACCTCTTCCAGGCGGAGCAGGTCGAGGAGCTGGCGGTGGCGGCGACCCGGCTGCGCCGGCCGCAGCGGATCGCGCCGGTGCTGGCCGCGCTCGACTCGGCGGTCGCCGGACTCGGCCACCCGCCGGCCTGGACGGTCACCGTCGCGTGGATCCGGCTGCAGCTCGGAGTGGCCGCCGACGACGCGACCGCGGTCAAGGCGGCCGCCGCCGCGATGGCCGGTCGTGGCCAGGGCCGGCAGCGGGCCCAGGCTGCCGCCGCCGCGACGTGGGCGCGCTCGGTCGGCGGCACCGTCGACCTCGACGACGTCGTGGCCGCGGTGGACGGGCTGGCGGAGGCCGAGCTGCCCTGGGAGGCGTCCCGGCTCGCCGGCCACGCCGCCATCCGCACCGCCGACCCCGGGGCAGCGCGCCGGCTGCTGGAGGTCGCCCGCGAACTGTCCGGTGTGGAGCAGGAACGGGCCGGCGAGGGCAACGCGGCCGGGCTGTCGGAGCGCGAGGTCGAGGTGGCCCGGCTGGTCCTCGACGGCCGTACGCACAAAGAGATCGGGGCCCAGCTCTACATCTCGCCGAAAACCGTCGAGCACCACGTGGCCCGGATCCGCGTCAAGGTCGGTGCCACCGATCGGGCCGAGTTCGTCGCGGCGCTGAAATCCCTGCTCAATTCCTGACACTCCGCGTCATGAGCGGCCCGTTTCACGGTCTGCTGTGTACCAGCCGATCCCCCTATCGACTCCCCTAGGCAGGGGGGTCTTCCCGATGTCCGGGGGGTGGGCCGGCGGCGAGGCTGTACTCACCCCGCCAGACAGGCCGGGAGCGATCCTCAGAAGGGGGAACCGGAAATGCAGAACGTCGAGCTCACCAACCTCCTGGTCAACTTCATCGAGAAGCTGGCGAACAACCCGCGCGAGGCGCTGCAGTTCGTGAAGGACCCGGAGGGCCAGCTGGTCGCCGAGGGCATCAGCGAGCACGATCTGTCCGGCCTGGACATGCCGGCGATCACGCAGATCGCCTGCGGCCAGCCCGGCTTCCCGGCCGACGCGAGTCGGGCGCTGCAGAGCTACACGAGCGGTGGCGGCGGTGGCGGCGGCGGCTACAACCCGCCCGCGCACCACGTGACCTCGGGTCCGCAGTCGATGGAGCAGGTCGTGCAGCACCTGACCTACGTGACGCAGGTGACCAACGACAACGACATCATCAACGAGATCGTCGACCAGAGCACCAACGTCGAGGTGGGCGACGACTTCGACGGTGACATCGACATCGACACCAACAACGCGAACGCGTCCGGCGCGGGCGCCGTGGCCGTCGGCGAGGCCGACGACGTCAACGCCGCGACGGGCGACAACTCCCAGGTCGTCGACGGCGACATCGAGGGCGACAACCTCTTCAACAGCGACGGCGCCGTCTCGGTCGACGGTGACCTCGAGGCGCCCGTGGTGACCGGCGTCAACACCGGCATCGTGGCCGACGGCGACGTCGACCGCTCGATCGTGGGCGACGGCAACGAGCAGCAGGCCAACGACGTGGACGTCGACGGCGACAACGACGGTGTCATCAACTTCGGCGACGGCGACGTCAACAACGTCAACGACTCGACCCTCGACAACTCGAACGTCGGCTCGGGCACCAACATCGCCGACAACGACGACTCCGCGATCGGCCTCGGCGACGGCGACACCACCAACGAGGACAACGACACCACGATCACCGAAAACACGAACGTCAACGCCGAGGACTCCGTGGTCAACACGGAGCAGGGCCCCGGCGACCAGGACGCCGACTTCGAGCAGGAGATCGACGTCGACCTGGGCCTGCCGCACCCGGTCCGGACCCTGGAAGAGGTCGACGAGCCCGCCCTGCGCGAGGAAGAGCCCGAGGACGCCCCGGCCTGACCCCACAACTGAACCAACCACTCGCCGACAGCGGGCGGTCGGGCCACCCGGCCCGACCGGCCCGCTGCGCCGTACGCAGGAGGGACGATGGACACCACAGCGGCGACCGCGCTGGTCGACCTGGGGATCAAGGCGTGCACGGCGTACGGGCGGGAGGATCTCGCCGCGCGGCTCGGCCGGATCGGCGCCGGGCTCGCCGACCCGGCGGTGCACATCGTCGTGGCGGGCGAGTTCAAGCAGGGCAAGAGCTCACTGATCAACGCGCTGCTCGGCACCGCGGTCTGCCCGGTCGACGACGACGTGGCCACCGCGGTGCCGACGTTCGTGCGGCACGGTGACGAGAAGACCGCGACCCTCGTCTACGACGGCAACCCGCCCCGGCGCGAGCAGGTCGGACCTCGGCCGCCGACAGCCAGCAGCAGAAGACGCAGGACCTGCTGAGCAGCGGCG
>NZ_JBFAIU010000007.1:0-65743 GCF_040654855.1 Asanoa sp. NPDC050611 | reverse complement strand
CGCGTAATAGCGCTCCACCCCCTGCCCCACCGCCTGCTCAACGTCGGCGAGGCGCTCGTCGGCGACGTCGCCCAGGAAGGCGAGCGTCAGGTGGTAGGTCTCGGGGCGGGCGAGGCGGGTGTTCGTGCCAGCGGCCGCCGCCTGGCCCACCCGCAGCGCGCCCACGAAGGCGGCCAGGTCCGCGACCGCTTCCGACGATGGGTAAGCCGCGACGAACAGCCTCACCGCTGCTCGCGGCGTTCCGCGTCCGCCGTCGGCAGGGTCATGCCCGCCAGTTGCAGCTCGCCCTCGACCCGGACGCGTTCGATCTCGAGGTCGACACCGACCAGCTCCGACAGGTGCTCCGTCACGCCGAGGCACGCGCACGCCAAGCCGAGCTGCTCGTCGTAAGCGCGCAGCACCGCGGTCTGCCACACCTGCGACCGCTGCGCGATGCCCAGGCGTTGGCGGCCCAGGCGATGCAGGTCAGCGGCGATCTGCTCGATCGTCGGGCGGTCCGGCTCGTCGGCCGGGTCGAGCTCCACCGGCACCTCGAGCGCGCCCATCGAGCGGTCCAGCTTGCTGATCGCGCGGCGCTCCCGGCGCACCACGCGCGCGTGGTGGACCGCGCGGGAGGCGCGTTCGAGCAGTTCGTCCGCGCACACGATCGCGGCGACGATGGCGGGCAGACACAGCAAGGTCAGGATCGCCACCGCTAGCACGAGTGTGTGCGAAATCGCCACTCTTCGACGCTATGCGGCTCTGGCAGCGACCGCCACCGATTTGGGTTTCATTTGGTGCACCGACCGGCCAAATTCGCGCCTTGCGGCATTCGTGGTGATCATTGTGTGGCCGCCTCCAGCATGGCGCGTAGGCGGGCGACCGCTGACGCGTCTCCCTCGACCCGGACCGCGCTGTCGTCGACCCGCCGCCACAGCCACAGCAGCACGTCGTGCGGCGCGCCGGACACCTGGGCCACGGCCTGGCCGGCGGTCGGTGCGGCGATCTCGACGCTGCCGTGGTCGAGGCGCACCAACCAGCGCGCGCCGGCCGTGCTGACCAGCACCGCCTGGTCGCCGTTGGCGCGTAGCAGGTTGCCGAAGTCTTCCGGCCACTGTCGGGTGGCATAGGACAGGAAGACCTCGAGCACCTCCGCGATGCCGTCGCCGGCCAGCTCGGCCGGGATCGGCGAGATCGGGGAGCCCGCGGCCAGCTCGGCGTCGACCCGGTGGATCACCGTCTCCTGTGCCATCCGGCGGACCCAGAAGCCGACGGTCTGGTCCGGCTCATACCACGTCGCGCATCGCTCCGAGTCGGGCCGGGCGGCGAACTCCGCGACCAGCTCGGCGTAGGCCCGGTCGAGCAGCGCCAGCGGCTGCTCGCCGGTCGGCTCCGGCGGCCACGGGTCGGGCAGCTTGCCGCCCCGCATGGTCTCGACCTTGTGCAGGTAGACCCAGGCGACGTGGCTGACCAGGTCGTCGACCGTCCAACCGGGACAGGACGGGACCGGCAACGACAGGTCGCCGGCCGCCGCCCGCAGGTCGTTGAAGTCGGCCTCGAGGCTCCGGAGGAACACATCGCGCGTCATGTGGCACAGCAAACCAGATCCGTACGACACAAGCGCGTCATACGCGTTCGACCGCGGCCGCGGCCGGGACGATCCGCACCCGCGGCACCGGGCGCAGGTGCATCCGCACCCGGTTGCCGCTGTGCCGGAGCTGCACCACCAGCGCGAGCGTGGTCGCGGCGAGGGCGACGACGCCGCCGAGCCAGATCGCCGGGCCCGCACCGGCGTGGTCGGCCAGCGCACCGACCAGCGGCCCGGACACCGGGTTGACGCCCATGAAGACCAGAACCCAGAGGGCCATCACGCGGCCGCGGTACGCGGCGTCGGTGCCGAGCTGGATCCGCTGGTTGGCCGCCTGCGCGAAGAAGACCATGAAGAACCCGGTCGGCACCAGCGCGGCCACGACCAGCCAGTACACCGGCAGGATGCCGATCAGGATCCCGAACGCGCTGAACACCATGGCCGAGACGATCACCGTGTAGACCGACGGCCGGGACCTCCGCGTACCACCGATCAAGGCACCGACCAGCGCGCCCAGCCCGAGCGCGGTGGTGAAGAGGCCGAACGACGCGGCCCCGGTGTTGAACCCGGTCTTGGCCAGCGACTGCAGGGTCACCGGGAAGTTGAACAGGGTCAGCGCCAGCGTGCTCATCAGCACCATCGGCAGCATCAGGTCGGGCCGCCGCCGCACGTAGCGCAACCCGTCGATCACTCGCGCCGGCTCCCGCGAGGCAGCTGGCGCGAGGTCAAGGCGGTACAGCTCCCCGGGCCGCATCCGGACCAGGCAGACCAGCGGCGCGACGGCGAGCACGGCGCTGAACACGAACACCGGGCCCACGTCGAAGAGCGCGATCGCGACACCGGCGATCGACGGGCCGATCACGCGGGCGCTGTTGAAGGTCGCCGCGGACAGGCCCAGCGCGTTGGGCAGCAGCCGGGTCTCCACGAGCTCGGAGACGAACGACTGGCGCACGGGCGTCTCGACGGCGCTGGCCACGCCGAGCAGCAGCGCGAAGACGTAGACGTGCCAGAGTTGCGCCGCGCCGCTGAGCACCAGCAGGGAGAACAGCACGCACAGGACGGTCCAGGCGGCGTTCGCGACAAATAGGATCTTGCGTTTGTCGTAGCGGTCGGCCAGCCGCCCGGACAGCAGCGTCAGCGCCAGCACCGGGGTGAACTGGAGCGCCGTGACGATGCCGAGCTGTGCGGCGGTGCCACCCAACAGGAAGACGAGCCAGTCCTGGGTGGTGAACATCATCCACACGCCGATCAGCTTGACGAGCTGACCGAGCGCGAAGAGCCGGTAGTTCCTGACGGTCAGGGACTGGAACGTGGTGCTGAGCCGGGCCCGCAAGGGTGTTGCGCCTCCTAAGAGATCCGCGTACGCGTCATCCACAAAGGACGAAGCGGCGCGGCCGGCTCAGGCGCGCGCGACCTTCTGCAGGATCTCCGCGGCCCGGCGGAGCGTGTCCCGCTCCTCCGGGGTGAGCGCGGCGAGGCGAGGGGCCAACCACTCGTCACGGGCCCGCTCGTACTGGTCGAGGATCGCCCGCCCCTCCTCCGTGGCCGCCAGGATCACCTGGCGCCCGTCGGTGGGGTGCGGAGTCCGTTGCACCAGCCCGCGCTCCTCCAGCTTGGCGACGATCTTGGTCATCGTCGGCGGCTGGACTCGTTCGACGTCGGCAAGTTCTCGGGGGGACAGCGCACCGGCCAGCTGGAGGCTGGTCAGGGCGGAGAGCTGGGTAACCGTGAGATCGCCGACCGGGCGGGTCTGCCTGACCCGCCGGTTGAACCGGGTTATCGCATCGCGCAACGACGAGGCGAGCTGCGCCACCGAGACGCGCCTAACCGTCACCGTCCGCTCCGTCACGATAATTAGCTTAACTAATAAGCCCGGCTAACAACCAGCGAGTATGGCCCCGGTCACGAGATCAAGGTCTCGATGGGGCCACGCAGGAAGTACACCACGAACAGGGCGGCGACGGCGTACAACAGCGGGTGAACCTCACGCGCCTTGCCCCGGGCGAGCTTGATCACGACGTACGCGATGATCCCGGCCCCGATGCCGTTGGAGATCGAGTAGGTGAACGGCATCAGCACGATGGTCAGGAACGCCGGCACGGCGATCTCGTAGTCGGTCCAGTCGATGCTCCGCACCGCGGTCATCATCAGGAAGCCGACGATCACCAGCGCCGCCGACGCCGCCTCGAACGGCACGACGGTGACCAGCGGGGCGATGAACATCGCGAGCAGGAACAGCCCGCCGGTGACCAGGTTGGCCACGCCGGTCCGGGCGCCCTCGGCGACACCGGACGCGCTCTCGATGTAGGAGGTGTTGCTCGAGACGCTGGCCGCACCGCCGGCGGCGGCCGCGACGGAGTCGACGAGCAGGATTTCCCGCGTACGCGGCGGCATGCCCTGCTCGTCGAGCAGGCCGCCCTCCTGGCCGACCGCGACCATCGTGCCCATCGTGTCGAAGAAGTCCGTGATCATCAGCGTGAAGACGAACATCAGCACGACGAGCCAGCCGGCGCTCGACCACGAGTCGAGCACGTTGAACTTGCCCAGCAGCGACAGGTCGGGCAGGTCGACGATGGTGTCCGGCAGCTTCGGCACGTTCAGCGACCAGCCGTGCGGGTTCGGCTTGCCGTCGACGAACGACGGGCCGATCTTGCCGATCGCCTCGACGATGATCGCGAGCACGGTGGCCGACAGGATGCCGATCAGGATCGCGCCGCGGACCCGGCGTACGAACAGGATGATCGTCACCAGCAGCGCGAACACGAAGACCAGCGCCGGCCAGGTGACCAGGCGGCCGTTGATGCCGAGCCCGACCGGGACCGTGGTGCCCGCGGCGTCCGGGATCCGGCGCACGAAGCCCGAGTCGACCAGGCCGATGATCGTCAGGAAGAGGCCGATGCCCACCCCGATCGCGGCCTTGAGCTGGGTCGGCACCGACCGGAAGATGCTCTCCCGCAGCCCGGTAAGCACCAGGATGGCGATCAGCACGCCCTCGATGACCACGAGGCCCATCGCGTCGGCCCAGGTCATCTGCGGCGCGATCTCGTAGGCCACCATCGCGTTGACGCCGAGGCCGGCGGCCAGCGCGAGCGGGAACCGGGCCACGACGCCCATCACGATCGTCATCACGCCCGCGACCAGCGCGGTGGCGGCGGCGATGGCGGCGATGGCGAGGTGGGCACCGTTGGCGTCCGCCGCGTTGCCCAGGATCAGCGGGTTGAGCACGACGATGTACGCCATCGTGAAGAACGTCGCGAACCCACCGCGCACTTCACGGCCCACCGTGGAGCCACGGGAGCTGATGGAGAAGTAGCGGTCGAAACCGCTCTGCGGGCGGTCGGGCGTCGCTGCCCTCGGCGTGGTCGGTGCCTCGGTCATCGTGGGCTCCCCACGGAGATCATCAATGTGACCTGGGCATAGTGCCACAGCCGGTGTTTCACCGAAAGATCTTCCTGGTTACCCTTTTCGAGTGGCTGACCAGCAACAACCACGGGTGGCGCCGCTCGACCCGCCGATGGTGCCGTTCGCAGTGGGCGGAATCGTGGTATGGGCGGTGATCGGGCTCGTGGTGCTCGCCTTTTTCCGCGACGGGCGCGAAAACTGGCTTTGGACCTGCCTGGCCGGCTTCGTGCTCGGTTTCCCGGGCCTCGCGGTCATGATCAGGCACGACGCCAACCGGCGCCGCCGCCTGGCGGCCGGTCAGTCGTCGACCGACTCGACCTCGCCGTCGTCGTAGACGGTCGGCAGCTCCTCGGCCGGCGCGCTCTCGGCCAGCGCCTCGGAGTGGGCGCCGCAGCCGTGGTCGGCGCTGACCGCCCGGCCGTCGTCGGGCGCGAACATGTTGCCGCAGACCCCGAACGCCTGGCGTAGGGCACCGGCCAGCGGCAGGTAGAAACCGCAGCTCACGCAGCGGGCGGCCGAGGGCGCGGCGGTGGAGATCGCGGCGTCGGGACCGTGGTCGCCGTCGTACCACCGCTGGGCGGTCTCCTCGCGGCCCTCCTTCGACATCACCCTGGGCCGACCGAGGCCGAGCTCCCAGGCGACGTCGTCGACGGCCGGGTCGTCGGCCAGCGTGTAGCCCGGCACGAGCCGGTCGTCGTCGGCCGGGGTCAGCAGGAGGTCGCCGACGCCCAGGTCACCGGGCTGGAGGCGGTCCTGCCAGGGCACCCAGCCCGGGGCCTGCAGCGCGTCGGGCCCGGGGAGCAGCACGGTCTCGCAGACGGTCACGTGCTTGCTCCGGGAGACCCGGGTCACTGTGACGGCCCAGCGCCAACCCCGGTATCCGGGCATTTCGCAGGCAAAGTAGTGGGTGACCAAACGCTCGCCCTCGGCGACAACGTCGAGATGGGCGCCAACCTCCGCCGCGTCGACCTCGGTGATCGCCGCTCGCGCGAGATCGACGGCCGCGGCGCAGACCTGGTCGAGCTTCGCGGATCGCACGGTGGCACTCCTGGTCACCCCGACATTCTTCACTACGCGTGTGGGCCGCCGACACCGGGATGGGAGAGGATGGGGCGCATGCCGTTGATACGTCGCACGGGTTCGACGCTCGGCCGTCTCATCGGCACGACCGTCAAGGGCGGGCGCCTGGTGAGCCGGGGCGTCCGGCGCGGCGTCGGCAGCGCCCGGTCGAAGGGCGCCCGGGGCGAAACGGGCATGATGCGCCTGTTCGACCTGCACGCCGCGTCGTGTGCCGGTGACACGCTGATCACCATCGGGCTCGCCGGCACGATCTTCTTCGACGTTCCCCTCGGCGAGGCGCGCACCAAGGTCGCGCTCTACCTGCTCATCACGATGATCCCGTTCGCCCTGCTGGCGCCGGTGGTCGGCCCGCTGCTCGACCACTTCCGGCACGGCCGGCGGTGGGCGCTGGCGGCGACGTTCCTGGGCCGGGCGTTCCTGGTCTGGGCGGTCGCGGACAACACGGGCTCGCTCGCGCTCTATCCGGCGGCGTTCGGTGTGCTCGCCCTCTCCCGGGCGTACGGCGTGGCCAGATCCGCGGCCGTGCCCAGACTGCTGCCCGAGGGCCTCGGCCTGTCCCAGGCGGGCGCCCGGGCGAGCATCTACGGCACCGTGGCCGGCGCGATCGCGGCACCCATCGGCGTGGCCGCGTTCGCCATCGGCCCGGAATGGCCCCTGCGGATCGCCGCCGTCATCTTCCTCGTCGGCATGGTGATCTCGCTGCGGCTGCCCGGCCGGGCCGACTCGGACCCGCCGGAGCAGGTGCCGAGGCCGATAGCGGCGATCTTCGGCGCGCTGCGCCGCAACGGCGACCGCCCGCTCTCCGGCCGGCTGGTGATCGCCACCCTGATCGGCAGTGCCACCCTCCGGGCCTTCTACGGCTTCCTCCTGCTCTTCCTCGCGTTCGCGGTGAAGGGCGGCTACCTGGACACGACCCTGTTCGGCCGGGACGTCAGCGACGGCTTCGCGCTCAGCGTCATGGGCGCCGCGCTCGGCGCCGGCACGTTCCTGGCGACCGCGGTGGGCACCCGACTGCGCATACATCGGCCCGTGGCGCTGCAGTCCAGCGGGTTGATCATCACCGCCGGGCTGGCGGTGCTGACCACGATCGGCTTCTCGCTGGCCATGGTCGCGCTGCTCTGCCTGGTCACGGCCGTGATGAGCGGCATCGCCAAGCTCTCCAACGACGCCACGATCCAGGAGCGCGTGCCCGAACGGCTGCGCGCCAGCGCGTTCGCCCACTCGGAGACCGTGCTGATGCTGGCCTTCGTGGCCGGTGGCGGGCTCGGGCTGGTCCCGGTCACCGGCCGGGTCGGCGTGGGCATCCTCGCCGCGCTCGCGGCGCTGGCCGCGCTGCGCTCGGTGCTGGTCGCCGGGCGGCTGCGCAAGGAGCGGCTGCACGGCCGCTTCGACGTGGGCGGCGACGAGACGGTCGAGGAGAAGCTCGGCGAGCCGGAGCCACGCACCCCGGAACCCCGCGCCGCGGAACCCCGCGCTGCGGAGCCCCGCACCAAGGTCGACACGCGACCGCCGCCACGCGCCGAGGCGCCCACGGCCGAGATGCCGCGCGCCGGCCGCCGCTGGTGGCGCCGGACCCGCGAGGACGAGGCAGCAAAACCCGAGTCGGCCGAGAGCGGCAGCACGACCGTCGTCGCACCGCCGGGTTACCACGTCTACCGCCCCAGCAACCCGGTCGACGGCCCCGGCGAGGACCCGTGGCGCGACACCGCGGGGCCGCCGGCGTGACCGGGCTGCTCGTCGTCACCGCCGTCGAAGCCGAGGCCGAGGCGGTCCGGGCCGGGCTCGACGGCCGGCTCACCGTCACCGCGGTCGGCGTCGGTCCCGCCGCGGCCGCCGCCGGCACCGCCCGGCTGCTGGCGCTGGCCGAAGTGGGCGGGCGCCCGTACACCGGCGTGATCTTCCTGGGCATCGGCGGCGGCTTCGCCGGGCGCGTCGAGGTCGGCGGCACCGCGATCGCCACCCGCAGCGTCGCCGCGGACCTGGGCGCCGAGAGCCCCGACGGTTTCCTGCCGATCGACGAGCTGGGCTTCGGCACGGCCGTGGCGGAGGCGGACCCCGGCCTGCTCGCGACCCTGCCCGACGCGGTCACCGGGACCATCCTGACCGTGAGCACCGTCACGGGGACGGCCGCGTCGACCGAGGCGCTCGCCACGCGCTTCCCCGACGCGGTGGCGGAGGGGATGGAGGGCTACGGCGTCGCGTGCGCGGCCGCCGGGCACCCGTTTGCCGAGGTCAGGGCCATCTCCAATGTGATCGGCCCGCGCGACCGGTCGGCCTGGCGCATCCCCGCGGCGCTGGCCGCCCTGACCCGGGCCGCGAAAGCCGTGGGGTTAGCGTGACGGGTATGGCGCTCTCCCTGGCCTTCTCGCCGTGCCCCAACGACACCTTCGTCTTCCACGCGCTCGCGCACGGGCTGGTGCCGGGTGCGCCGCCGGTCGAGGTGACCTACGCGGACGTCGACGTGACCAACACGGCGGCGGAGAACGGCGCCTTCGACCTGGTCAAGGTCAGCTACGCGGCGCTGCCCTGGCTGCTGGACGACTACGAGCTGCTCCCCTGCGGCGGCGCGCTCGGCCGGGGCTGCGGCCCGCTGGTGCTGACCCGGCAGGACGGCCCGCGCGACCTCGACGGCGCCCGTGTGGCGGTGCCGGGCGACCGGACCACCGCGTACCTGCTGTTCCGGCTCTGGGCCGAGGGACAGCGGCCGGCGGCGATCGAGGTCGTGCCGTTCCACGAGATCATGCCGGCCGTGGCCGCCGGCCGATACGACGCCGGCCTGGTGATCCACGAGGCCCGGTTCACCTACCCGCGGCACGGGCTGACCGCCCTGGTCGACCTCGGCGAGTGGTGGGAGGGCGACACCGGCCTGCCGATCCCGCTGGGCGCGATCCTCGCCAAGCGCGGCACGGTCGACCCGGCCCAGGCCACGGAGTGGGTACGCGCCTCCGTGCGCCAGGCCTGGGCCGACCCGGCCGCCAGCCGTGACTACGTGCTCGCCCACGCCCAGGAGATGGAGCAGGCCGTGGTCGACCAGCACATCGCGCTCTACGTCAACGAGTTCACCGAGGACCTCGGCGCCGAGGGCCGCAAGGCCATCGACGCGCTCCTCGGCCGGGCCGCGGCCGGCGGGCTGGTGCCTCAGATCTCCAGTTCGCGGGCGACCGCGTGGAGCAGCTGAGCCACCTGCTGGGCGGTCTTCTTGTCGGGGAACCGGCCGCGCCGCAGGTCGGGCTGGACCCGCGCCTCGAGCACCTTGATCATGTCTTCGACCATGCTCTGCAGCTCGTCGGCGGGGCGGCGGCGCAGCTCGGCCATCGACGGCGGGGCGTCGAGCAGCTTCACGCCGAGCGCCTGCGCGCCCTTGCGGCTGTCGACCACACCGAACTCGATCCGCTGGCCACCCTTGAGGTCCGTGACACCGGCGGGCAGCGCGGCCTTGGGCAGGAACACGTCGCCACCCTCGTCACTGGTGACGAACCCGTATCCCTTGGTCGCGTCGAACCACTTCACTCGACCGGTCGGCACTGCAACCTCACTGAACTTCGCCGGACTTACTGACGTCACAAGGCTAGCTGGACCAAGCCCGGAAGCGCCGCCGGGAATTCGCGAAGATCGGTAAGAACCAGCCGGGCGCCGGCCACGCTGAGCTCTTCGGCCGAGCACGGGCCGGTCGTCACGGCAACACCGGGGACATCGGCGGTACGCGCGGCGACCATGTCGGCCACGTGGTCTCCCACATAGACGGCGCACCCGTGCGCGGTCAGCGCCGTCGCCTTGCCCTCGGCGAACAGGTCGCCGGCCACCGCGTCCACGGGCAGGCCGAGATGCGACAGGTGCAGTTCGGCCAGCCGGCCCAGCTTCGAGGTGACGACCACCACACGCCAGCCCGCCGCCCGCACCGCGTCGACGGCCGCGCGGGCGCCCGGCATCAGCACGGTCGGCTCGATCGCGTGGGCCGCGTACAGCTCGCGGTAGGTCGTGACGGCCGCTTCCAGCTCGGCGGGCGGGAACCAGTTGGCGAGCTCGACCCGCAGCGGCGGGCCCAACCGGGAGACGGCCGCCTGCTCGTCCACATAGGTTCCGGTGACGGCGGTCAGCTCGCGGTAGGCCGCCGCGATGCCGGGCCGGGTGTCGGCGAGGGTCATGTCGAAGTCGAAGCCGACGGCCGGTGGGGTGATCACGCGGTGGACTCTATCGGCATAAAAGCAGGTTGCCGGATAGCGTGGGAAGGCGATGAACATGCTCGTCGACCAATTCCGGTCGCTGCCCGACGAGGCGCTCGCGGCTTTGCTGCGCATGCGTCCGGATCTGGTCGTCCCGGTCCCGTCCGACCTGTCCGCGCTGGCGCTGCGGGCCCAGTCACGGATGTCGATCGCCCGCGTGCTCGACGGCTTCGACCGGTTCACCCTGGAGATCCTCGACGCGGCCCGGCTGAGCCGCGGCCAGTCCGACGGCACCACCAGCCTCGAGGCGATCTTCACGCTGACCGCCGCCGTGGACCGCGAGGCTGTCCGCGCCGCCGTCGACCGGCTGCGCGCCCGGTTCGTGCTCTACGGGCCCGAGATCGCGCTGTCCGTGGCCACCGGGGTCGAAGAGGTCTCCTCGCCGTACCCGGCAGGGCTGGGCCGGCCCGCCGCCCTGCTCGACGCGGGCGCGGCCGAGCTGGTCGCGGACCCCGCCCGGTTGCGCCGCACCGTGCTCGCCGCGCCGCCGCCGGCCCGCGCGGTGCTCGACCGGCTCGCCGCCGGTCCCCCGGTCGGCACGCTGGCCGGCGGCGGGGAGGCCGGCTCGCCGGTCCGCTGGCTGGTCGACAACGCCCTGCTCGTGCCGGTGCCCAGCGGCGGCTTCGAACTGCCGCGCGAGGTCGGCCTGCTGCTGCGCCGCGACACCGGGCCGCTCGGGACGCTGCACGCGGCCCCACCCAAGATCGACGCGTCCGTCCGGGAGCCGAAGCTCGTCGACTCGGCGGGTGCGGGCCAGGCCATGGACGCGGTACGGCACACCGAGACGCTGCTGCTCGCCCTGGAGGCGGAGCCGGCGGCGGTCCTGCGCTCCGGCGGCATCGGGGTCCGGGAGCTGCGCCGGCTCGCCCGCGCGGCCGGGCTCGACGACGGCACCGCGGCGACGCTGCTGGAGGCCGCGTACGCCGCCGGGCTGGCCGGCGAGGCCGAGGCACACACCGCCCCGGTGGGCCGGCCCGCGCCGGAGAGCCAGGTCCTGCCGACCTCCCGCTTCGACGCCTGGCGCGCGTCCTCGATCGCGCGCCGCTGGACCGACCTCGCGGCCGCCTGGCTGACCATGACCCGCCAGCCCGGCCTGGTCGGCCAGCGCGACGAGCGGGACCGCCCGATCACCGTGCTGGCTCCCGAGGTCGAGCGGTCCGGCGCGCCCGCCGCCCGCCGGGCCGTGCTGGCCATCCTCGGCGACCAGCCGCCGGGCACCGCGCCGAGCGCCGACGAACTGCTCGCCCGCCTCGACTGGGCGGCGCCGCGGCGCACCCGGGGCCGCGAAGACGCCTATCGCGAGGTACTCACCGAGGCCGCCGTGCTCGGCGTCACCGGGCTGGGCGCGCTGACCGCCCCGGGCCGAGCGCTGCTCGCCGACGACGCCGCCGAGCTGGGCCACGATGAGCGGGCGGCGGCCGACCCGCTCGGCATGCGCGCCGAGGGCAACCGCGCGCCGGACGACCCGCCGACCGCGGTCAAGGTGCTCGACGCGTTGCTGCCCGCGCCCGTCGACCACTTCCTGCTGCAGGCCGATCTGAGCGTCGTGGTGCCCGGCCCGCCGGAGCCGGAGCTGTCCGCCGAGCTGGAGGTGGTGGCCGAGCCGGAGTCGGCCGGGGGCGCGAGCGTCTACCGGGTGACGCCGGAGGCCGTGCGGCACGCCTTGGACACCGGGTACGCCGCCGACGACCTGCACCGCCTGTTCCGCCGCCGGTCGCGCACCCCGGTGCCGCAGGCGCTGACGTACCTGATCGACGACGTGGCCCGCCGGCATGGCGGCCTGCGGGTCGGCGGTGCCGGCTCCTATCTGCGCAGCGAGGACGAGGCGCTGGTCGCGGAGGTGCTCGCCGACCGCCGGCTGGCCGGGCTCGGGCTGCGCAAGCTGGCGCCGACGGTGCTGGTCACCCCGATGCCGAGCGCGCGGCTGCTGCAGGACCTGCGCGAGGCCGGGTACGCGCCGGTGCCCGAGGACGCGACCGGCGCCACCGTGCGCGGCCGGGTCAAGGCGCGCCGAGCGCCGGCGCGGGGCACGGGCCTCGCGCGGCTGGGCGGGGGCGGCACGGTCGACGCGATCGCCGGGGTCCAGCTCACCCAGCCGCGGCTGCTCGGCATCGTCGAGCAGATCCGGCGCGGCGACGCGGCGGCCCGCACGGCCCGACGCGCACCCGCGGCGGTGCGGCCGGGCAACGGCTCGGGCCCGGTCGCGGTGCAGACCCACACCCAGGCGTTGGCGGTGCTCCAGCAGGCGATCCGCGACAAGGCGCTGGTCTGGGTGGGCTACGTGGACGCCCACGGCTCGACCACGTCGCGCCTGGTCCGCCCGGTCTCGATCGGCGCGGGCTACCTACGCGCGGAGGACGAACGCACGGAGATGCTCCACACGTTCGCCCTCCACCGCATCAGCGCCGCGGTCCTGGACTAGCCGCCATACGGGTGCTCCGCCGCGGCAGAGCACCCGGGACGGACCCGCCCGCCTGGGACCCAGGACGGGCCGTCGCTAGTCGCGGGCCGCGACCAACCGGATCGCCGGCGTACGGGTGGCCGTCAGCGACGTCAGCACGCTGGTCAGGCCGACCACCACCGTGGCGAGCAGGACCACGCCGCCGAACATCGTCCACGGCACGCTGACCACCGCGACGCCGACCATGTCGCGGACCGCGGACGCCATGCCGATGACCGAGGCGATGGCGGCCAGCGACCCGAGCAGCACGCCGATCGCGACGACGGCCAGCGACTCGCCCAGCGCGGCGAGCACCACCTGGGCGCGGGTGAGGCCCGTGACCCGCGCCGCCGCGAACTCCGAGCGGCGGTCCGAGGCCGCGATCACGACCGCGTTGATCATTGCGATGACCGTGTAGAGCATCGCCATGCCGATCAGTGCCACCATGATGTGTGCGCTGATCTCGTCCTGCTCGGCGCTGAACGCGTCGACCCACTGTGCCGCGGTCGCCACCTGGCCGAGGCCCGCGAGCCCCACCGCGGCGGCCGGGTCGGCGGCCTGCACCACGTAGCGGCGCGGGCCGTCGGGTGCGAGGTCCGCCGGCAGCAGCGCGGCCGGGCCGACCAGCGTGTCCGGCAGCAGGGCGACCACCCGGAGCTGGTCCGGGCCGCCGTCGATGCGCACCGGCACCATGTCGCCGACCCGGAAGCCCGTGGCCGCGCTGGGCGTCAGCGCGATCGTCGCGCCGTGCAGGTCGGCCAGGTTGCCGGACCGGGGCGCCACCTGGTGCGTCCTGGCGTACGCGGCCGGGTCGACGGCGATGGCGCCGGTCGACTCCCACTCCAGCCCGTCGGGGTCACCCGTCTCCGCGATGTCGAAGCTGACCTGGGCCTCTTCGGACACCGCGGTCACGCCGGGCACCGCGGCCACCTGGTCGGCGACCGGCCGGTCGGCCTCGAGCACGTAGTCGGCCCGCAGGTCCCGGACGATCTCCTGCCGCCCGGCCTCGCTCATCGTGCCGGTCATGCCGGCCATCCCGACCGCGAACGCGACCAGCACCATGATCGGTGCGGCGGTGGAGGCGCTGCGGCGTACACCGGTGCGCAGGTTGGCGTGAGCGAGCACGCCCAGCTTGCCGCGGAAGAGCGCGCCGAACGGCGCGGCCACCAGCGGCACGACCAGGGGCGCGAGCACGGCGAACGCCGTGACCAGGGTGAACGTCGCGTTGATCGACAGCGGCAGCGCCGCCTCGCCGCCCACGGCGGGCACCAGGATCAGCAGCGCGATGCTGCCGGCCAGGAAGATCAGGCCGATCACCCAGCGACTCGCGGTCATCACCTTCGCCGCCGCGCCCAGGTCACGCAGGGCCTCGAGCGGCCGCACCCGGGACGCCCGGCGGGACGCGGCGAGGACGCCCAGGACCGCTACGCCGATGCCGGTGCCGGCGGAGACGTAGATGATCCAGTCGCGCCACTGGCCGGTGAACCCCGCGGGTGCCAACTCGAACTCGGTCAGCATGGTCCCTTGCAGCCGCATCACGGGCAGGCCGAGGACGATCCCGATCGCCGAGCCGACGATGCCGAGCAGCAGCGCCTCGCCGACCAGCAGCGTGCGCACCTGACGGCGGCCCGCTCCGGTGAGCCGCAGCAGGGCGAGGTCCCGCCGCCGCTGCGCGACGGTGAACGCGAAGGTCGAGCTGACCACGAAGATGGCGACGAAGAACGCCAGGCCCAACGTCATGCCGAGCAGCGTGATCGCCGCGGCGTAACCGTCGCTGGTCGCGCGCGCCTCGGCCGCGGGCAGGCCGGGCGGCACCTTGGCGACGGCCGCCGACACGAGCGTCAGCAGGGAGGACTGCACCAGCGCCACGCCCAGGCAGACGGTGACGATCGCGCCCACGAAGACGGGCCAGCGGTCGCGGAACGTGCGCAATGCCATCAGCAGCATGGCCCTACTCCTCCCAGCGGGCGAGCCGGTCGGCCACCTCGCGGGTGGTCGGCCGGTCGAGGGTGTCGACCACCCGCCCGTCGCCGAGGAAGACCACCCGGTCCGCGCTCGCCGCGGCGGCCGGGTCGTGGGTGACCATCACGATCGTCTGCGCACTGGTGTCGACCATGGACCGGAGCATGCGCAGCACGATCCGCGCCGAGCGGGTGTCCAGGGCGCCGGTCGGCTCGTCGGCGAACAGCACCGCGGGCCGCGTGACCATCGCCCGGGCGATCGCGACGCGCTGCTGCTGGCCGCCGGAAAGCTCCGCGGGGCGGTGCCGCACCCGGTCGCCCAGGCCGACGGCGGCGAGCACCTCGCGGACCTCACGGCGCTTGGGCCGGCGGCCGGCCAGCCGCAGCGGCATCGCCACGTTCTGCTCGGCGGTGAGCGCGTTGATCAGGTTGAAGCTCTGGAAGACGAAGCCCACGGCGGTGCGACGCAGCCGGGTCAACTCGGCGTCCGAGGCGTTGGTGATGTCCTGCCCGGCGATCAGCACCCGGCCGTCGGTGACCCGCTCGAGCCCGGCGGCGCAGTGCAGCAGCGTCGACTTGCCGGATCCCGACGGGCCCATGACGGCCGTCCAGGATCCCGCCGGGAAGCTGATGTCCACGTTGTCCAATGCGTGGACGGCAGCGCTCTGCTTGCCGTACACCCGGGAAACCCCGTGCAGTTCGACCGCCGCCGCGGTCGCGACCGGCACGTCCGCCGGCAGTCGTGTCGTCTGTGTGTCCACGCACTCAATTCCACCGGCCGGAACGCCCCGAATCAGTCACGCCCGCCAGCGTCTTGGGGGTAGGGCTGGCCTAACCGCGCGCTTTCCGGATGCTGCCGATGATCGACACGACCACGAGGGTGGCGAACCCGGTGCCGGCCGACTCGCCGATCGAGGCGACCAGGCCCTGGCGCTGCACGAGCCAGCCGTAGAGGAACCAGGCGAAGAGCAGCACGACCAGCAGGGTGTACGACGCGACCGTCAGGCGGGAGACGGGTGCGACCGCTCGATCCAACTCATCGATACCCATGCGCCCAGGGTGACACCGACGAGGACGGGCCGCCAGGCCGGCCGGACCGCGGACGTGCCGAGCCCGACGGCTGGGCAGGGCCTACGTGCCCGGGCGCCGCCCGTACACGTGGACCGGGGTGCCGACCTTGCCCATGCTCCACAGCTTGCGCGCGTCGGCGGGCAGCAGGTTGACGCAGCCGTGCGAGCCGATCGCGCCGTTGTGGATGTAGGTGGTCGTCTCGTGGAACCCCATCCCGTCGACGAAGTGCTGCCAGTAGGGCAGCCAGACCTCGTACGGGTTGGACCATTCCTTGATGTTCCGGAAGTTGATCTCGTAGTTGCCGGCCGGGGTCTGGTAGCCGCCCGCCATCCCCGTGCGGGTCACCGTCGGCCCGAGGACCACCTTGCCGCCGCGCAGCGCGAAGACGGTCTGGTGGGTCAGGTCGACGCAGAAGGTCAGGCCGGAGCCGGCGCGACACTTGGCCGGGTCGGTCGCCGCCAACCGCTTGGCCACGCTCGCCGTGGTCGGGCCGGCCCGGCCTTCAGCCGGCGAGATGCCGTACCGCCGCTGGAAGCTCTTGATCGCCTTGCAGTCGGCCGCCGACTGCTTGCCGTCGACGGTGAGCGGGCCGAACGAACCGAGGTCGACGAGCGCCACCTCGACGTCCCGCTGCCGCTCGCCGGTCGGGCAGCCCGCCGGCTTGGGTTTCGGCTTGGGCTTGGGCTTGGGCTTAGGCTTTTGGGTGGTTTTCGACGGAGTTGGGGACGGCGTGGCAGCCGGTTCCGGCGGGCCGCTCGCCCCCGTTGCGCCCGTCGCGCTCACCGGCACCGGATCCCCACCCGCCGCCGTTGGCTGCGACGGCGCGAACGTGCACGCGCCGGCACCGACCACCGTGACAACAGCAACGGCAACGAGACGCATGGTCGTAGCGCGCACACCGTGCATCGAGGCCCTCCCCAGAGCTGTTGTCCTTTCATAGACGTATGGGAACCTCCACAGGTTGCGGATCGCCTGGCGATTTCTTCCGTGCAAGACTGGAGGGTCGCCTTCCAGACACCTCCGGGGAGTGCCCGCGTGAACGACGGCCCGCTGATCGTCCAGTCCGACAAGACCCTGTTGCTCGAGGTCGACCACCCTGACGCGGTCGCCTGCCGGATGGCCATCGCGCCGTTCGCCGAGCTAGAACGCTCACCGGAGCACGTGCACACCTACCGGCTCACCCCGCTGGGCCTGTGGAACGCCCGCGCCGCCGGCCACGACGCCGAGAGCGTGGTCGACGCACTGATCAAGTTCTCCCGCTACCCGGTGCCGCACGCGCTGCTGGTCGACGTCGCCGAGACGATGGACCGCTACGGCCGGCTGCGGCTGGTCAACCACCCCACCCACGGCCTGGTGCTGGAGGCCACGGACCGGGTCGTGCTGATCGAGGTCTCGAAGAGCAAGAAGCTCGCCGGGATGCTCGGCGCCAAGCTCGACGACGACACGATCGCGGTGCACCCGTCGGAGCGCGGCCGGCTCAAGCAGGCGCTGCTCAAGCTCGGCTGGCCGGCGGAGGACCTGGCGGGCTACGTCGACGGCGAGGCGCACCAGATCGACCTCGCGCAGGACGGCTGGCATCTGCGGTCGTACCAGGAGGAAGCGGTCCAGTCCTTCTGGGCCGGCGGCTCGGGCGTCGTGGTGCTCCCCTGCGGCGCGGGCAAGACGCTGGTCGGCGCGGCCGCGATGGCCGAGGCCAAGGCGACCACGCTGATCCTGGTCACCAACACGGTCGCGGGCCGGCAGTGGAAGCGCGAGCTGATCGCCCGCACGTCGCTGACCGAGGAGGAGATCGGCGAGTACTCGGGCGAGCGCAAGGAGATCCGCCCGGTCACGATCGCCACCTACCAGGTGCTGACCACGCGGCGCGGCGGGCAGTTCAGCCACCTCGACCTGTTCGGGGCGCGCGACTGGGGCCTGGTCATCTACGACGAGGTGCACCTGCTGCCCGCGCCGATCTTCCGGTTCACCGCCGACCTGCAGGCCCGCCGCCGGCTCGGGCTGACCGCGACGCTGGTCCGCGAGGACGGGCGCGAGGGCGACGTGTTCTCGCTGATCGGCCCGAAGCGCTACGACGCGCCGTGGAAGGACATCGAGTCGCAGGGCTGGATCGCGCCGGCCGAGTGCACCGAGGTGCGGGTCACCCTCACCGACGAGGAGCGCATGGCGTACGCGACGGCGGAGACCGAGGAGCGCTACCGCGCGGCGGCGACGGCGCGCACGAAGCTGCCCGTGGTCCGCGCGCTGGTCGACAAGCACCAGGGCGACCAGATCCTGGTGATCGGCGCGTACATCGAGCAGCTCCACCAGATCGGCGACTACCTCGACGCGCCGATCGTGCAGGGCGCCACCACCAACAAGGAGCGCGAGCGCCTGTTCGACGCGTTCCGCTCCGGCGAGATCCCGACGCTGGTCATCTCCAAGGTCGGCAACTTCTCGATCGACCTGCCCGAGGCGGCGGTGGCGATCCAGGTGTCGGGCACGTTCGGCTCACGGCAGGAGGAGGCGCAGCGGCTCGGTCGCGTGCTGCGGCCGAAGTCCGACGGGCGGCAGGCGCACTTCTACACGGTGGTTTCCCGGGACACGATCGACACGGAGTACGCGGCGCACCGGCAGCGGTTCCTGGCCGAGCAGGGGTACGCGTACACCATCGTGGACGCCGACGACGTGCTCGCCTAACGCACGCGGCCGCCCGAGGGCCGTTCCGGGACCCTCGGGCCGGTCGCGGGCGGGCTGTCCGGCACCTTCGGGCCCTTCTCCAGCAGCGGGGCGAGCAGATCCCCGAGCTCCTCGACGCGCTCGAGCACCTCGCTCGCCGTGAACTGGCGCACCGCGCCGTCCTCGATCTCGTCCCAGGTCAACGGCGTGGAGACGGTCGGCGTGGGCTGGGCGCGCAGCGAGTAGGGCGCGACCGTGGTCTTCGCGGCGTTGTTCTGGCTCCAGTCGATGAAAACCTTGCCCGGTCGCAGGTTCTTGGCCATCTTCGAGGTGATCTGCTTGGGGTGGGCCTTCTCCAGCTCCTCGGCGACCACCTTGGCGTACCCGGTGACGATCTCGGAGTGTTGCGCGCCGGCGATCGGGCAGCACAGCTGCATGCCCTTCTTGCCGGAGGTCTTCGGGTAGCTGTCGATGCCGTCCTCGGCGAGGCGCTCCCGCAGCAGCATCGCGACCTCGGCGCATTCGGCGAGGCCGGCGGGCGCGCCCGGGTCGAGGTCGACGACCAGCAGGTCCGGCTTGGGCTCCTTGCTCCGGCCGATCCGCCACTGTGGAGTGTGCAACTCGAGGCCCGCCATGTTGGCCACCCAGACCAGCGTGGGCAGGTCGTCACAGACGACGAAGTCGATGGTCTCGCGGTCCTTGCTGGAGCCCGGGGTGGGCAGCCGCTTGAGCCGCACCCATTTCGGCGTGCCGCCGGGCGCGTTCTTCTCGAAGAACGACGGGCCGTCGACGCCGTTCGGGTAGCGGATCCGGGTCAGCGCCCGGTCGCGCAGGTGCGGCAGCAGGATCGGGCCGACCTGCGTGTAGTAGTGGATCACCTCGCCCTTGGTGAACCCGGCCGCCGGGTAGAGCACCTTGTCCAGGTTGGACAGCTCCACGTCCTGGCCTTCCACGTCGACCCGGATCCGGGTGGGCTGGCTAGGCATCCGTCACGTCCTCCGCCGTCAGGTCGGGGCGCAGCCGGAGGTACCGCGGGAACCGGAGGCGTCCGTCGGGTGTCCGCTGGCCATATCGCACTTCTAGCACGATGTCGGGCTTTACCCAGATAGCGCCCCGGGCATCCTCCCTGGGCACGGCCTGGTCGCCCGTGACGAACGGGCTGGCCTTCGTGACCCGGGGCTCCAGCACCTTGAGCAGGGCCCGCTCGGCCGCGGCGCTGATGCCGCCGCCGACCCGACCCCGGAACGCGAGGCCGTGGTCCGTGGGCGTGCCGACCAGGAGCCCGCCGATCTTGCGGACGCCGGGGCGCCAGCCGCCGATCACGAACTCGGCGGTGCTCTCCAACTTGACCTTGACCCAGTCGGGCGTACGCAGGCCCGGGCGGTAAAGGGAGGTCGCGCGCTTGGCGACGACGCCCTCGAGCTGGTATTCCTCCGCGGCGGCCAGGGTGGCCTCGCCGTCGGTGAAGGTGGGCGGGACGGTCCACCGGTTGGCGGCGAGCCCGAGGCCGTCCAGGAGCCCCCGTCGTTCGGCGAGCGGGAGCCCGGTCAGGTCCTCGCCGTCGAGCCGCAGCACGTCGAAGATCATGTAGGTGATGGGAAGGGTGGAGGCCAGCCGGGCCGCGCGCGCCTTGTCGCGGACGTGCATCCGCTCGGCGAGAAGTGTGAAGGAGGGCACACCCTTGTCGTCGAAGACAACGACCTCGCCGTCCAACAGGGCGTCTTTCGCGACGTCAGCGAGCCCGGCCAGCTCCGGGTAGGCGGCGGTGATCTCCGCGCCGGAACGGGCCCAGATTCGCCGGTTTCCCTGCGATATATCGGCGATCGCGCGTACGCCGTCCCATTTGAACTCGTAAATCCAGTCGGCACCGGACGGCAGCTCACCCGTGGTGGCAAGCATCGGCTTGATCGGCGCCCCCGGCACGCTGTTTACCTTATGCCCGAGGTCCTCACCCGTCATGCCGCTGTCGCGGCATGCCGGTTTCCGGTCATATGCGCAAGCCGCGCTGGTCAGAAGCATGGCAACGGTGCGAGCATGGTCCGTGACCGGGCTGCTATCCGGCGGCGGGGGTTTCCGGCAGCACGATGGGAGCGACATGCGCGCAATCTGGAAGGGCGCCGTTTCGTTCGGCTTGGTGTCGATCGCGGTTCGGCTCTACTCAGCGACCGAGGAGAAGGACATCCGGTTCCACCAGGTGCACCGGGAGGACGGCGGCCGGATCCGCTACAAGCGCACCTGCTCCGTCTGCGGTGAAGAGGTCACCTACGACGACATCGCCAAGGGCTACGACATCGGCGGCGGCGAGATGGTCATCCTGAGCGACGAGGACTTCGCCGACCTGCCGCTCTCCACGTCCCGCTCGATCGACGTGCTGGAGTTCGTGCCGGCCGACCAGGTCGACCCGATCCTCTACAACAAGGCCTACTTCATGGAGCCGGAGGGCACGGCGACCAAGCCGTACGTCCTGCTCCGGGACGCCCTGTCCGACTCCGACCGGGTGGCGATCGTCAAGGTCGCCCTGCGCCAGCGCGAGCAACTGGCCACGCTCCGGGTCCGCGACGGCGTGCTGCTGCTCAACACCATGTTGTGGCCCGACGAGATCCGCAAGGCCGACTTCGGCTTCCTGGACGAGGACATCTCGGTCCGCCCGCCCGAGCTGGCGATGGCCAGCTCCCTGATCGACTCGATGGCGGGCGACTTCGTCCCGGACGCCTTCACCGACGACTACCGGGCGGCCCTCCAGGAGGTCATCGACGCGAAGGTCGAGGGCCGCGAGATCGTCCAGCCGGAGGAGCAGGAAGAGGCCCCGTCGGCAGCGGTCGACCTGATGGCGGCCCTGAAGGCCTCGGTGGAACGCGCCCGCGCGGCCCGCGGCGAGGCCCCGGCGGACGCGGACGAGGGCGATGCCCGCCCGGCGACACCGATCACCTCGGCCAAGAAGACGGCGAAGAAGGCAGAGCCGGCGGCCAAGAAGGCGGCCCCGGCGAAGAAGACAGCAGCCAAGAAGGCCGAACCCGCGGCGAAGAAGGCACCCGCCAAGAAGACCACCCGCAAGTCGGCCTAGCCGATCAGGACGGCACGCTCACCGGGCGCGGCAGCCGCGTCGAGTAGGTCATCGGTGAGCGGCCGCTGATGGATCGTTGCCGGCAGCGCCCGCACGGTGGGATGGCGGCCACGTTGATCCGCAACCGGGCGCGGTGCGACTCCGTTCGAAGAAGGGCGGACGAGACCAGCCGCTGCTTGTGCGCCTCGAGCCAGGCGCGGAGGGCGTCCGTCTCTGGGTCGCGCGGTGCGCAAGCTTCACTACGGCCGACGTGTCGAGGTAGATCACAACCGCTCCTCGCGCAGGTCTGAAACGGCCTGCGCGGCATCCCCCTCCCCCTCGACCGGGGTCACCGCTAGCAGCGCGTCAACCCCGCAAGGGTTGCTCGCCGGCGTCAGCGCACCAGAGCGGATCAACTCGTCCACGGCAGGATCGCCGGTGGAGGGCAACGGCACGAGCATGGCGATCGGCCGATCGTGCTCGGTGATCACCACCGTCTCACCAGCGGCGGCCCGGTGAATCACCTTGGAGGTTCCGGGTGACCTCCCGGATGCCCATGATTGTCATGCCAAAATGGACGCTGCTCACTCAGGCGTCCGAGCCCAGCGTGCTGACCTCCAGGGCGCCGTCGGCGTAGTCGGCTCGGACGCGTTTCTTGTCGAACTTGCCGACCGACGTCTTCGGGACCGCTTCGATGAAGCTCCAGCGTTCCGGCAGCTGCCACTTCGGCACCCGGTCCGCGAGGAAGGCGCGGAGCTCGTCGGGAGTCGCTGTGGCGCCCTCGCGCAGCACCACCGTGGCCAGGGGGCGTTCGTCCCAGCGCTCGTCCGGCACGCCGACCACGCAGGCCTCCATCACCGCCGGGTGGGCCATCAGCACGTTCTCCAGCTCGACCGACGAGATCCACTCGCCGCCGGACTTGATCACGTCTTTCGCGCGGTCGGTCAGCGTGAGGTAGCCGTCCGACGACAGCGTGCCCACGTCGCCCGTGCGGAGCCAGCCGTCGCGGAACTTCTCCGGGTCCGGCTCGTCCTCGCCCAGGTAGTGGGCGGTCACCCAGGGGCCGCGGACCTCCAGCTCGCCGACCGACTCGCCGTCGGCCGGGACCTGCTCGCCCAGCGGGCCGATGATCCGGGCCTCGACGCCCGCCGGGAAGCGGCCCTGGCTGTCGCGGTAGGGCAGCAGCGCGTCGCCGGTGACGCCGGCCGGCGGGCGGGACACCGAGCCCAGGGGCGACATCTCGGTCATACCCCAGGCGTGCACGATGTGGATGCCGAAGCGCTCGGCGTACGCGTCCATCAATGCCGGCGGGCAGGCCGAGCCACCGACGATCGCCTCGCGCAGCGACGAGCCCGCCTCGAGGTGGCCGAGCACGTCGTTCCAGATCGTCGGCACGGCGCCGGCCTTGGTCGGCTGCAGCGCCGCGATCATCCGCGCGATCGGCTCGCCCTGCAGGAACCGGTCCGGCATGATCAGTGAGGCGCCGGACATGAACGCGGCGAACGGGATCCCCCACGACATCGCGTGGAACATCGGCACGATGGCCAGCTCGCGGTCGGTGGAGGCGAGGCCGAACGCCTCCGGCATGCACACCTCCATGGAGTGCAGCCAGATGGAGCGGTGCGAGTAGGCGACGCCCTTCGGGTTGCCGGTCGTGCCCGACGTGTAGCAGAGCGCGGCCGCGTCGCGTTCGTCGACAGCCGGCCAGTCGAAGACTGTCGGCTTGCCGGCGAGCAGCTCGTCCCAGTGGTGCACCGTCACCCGGCCGGCCAGCGGCGCGGGGTCGCCACCGCCGACCACCACCACGTGCTCCACAGTGGACATGTCCTTGAGCACCTTGGCCAACAAGGGGATCAGCGTCGAGTCGACGATGATCACCCGGTCCTCGGCGTGGTTGGCGATGTAGGCCACCTGGTCCGGGAACAGCCGGATGTTCAGCGTGTGCAGCACTGCGCCCATGCTCGGCACCGCGAAGTAGGCGACCAGGTGCTCGTTGTTGTTCCACATGAACGTCGCGACGCGCTGGTCGCCGGTCACGCCGAGGTCGTCGCGGAGGGCATGGGCCAACTGGGCCGCCGCCGCGCCGACCTCGGCGTACGTCATCCGCCTGGGTTCGGCCCCGGTCCAGGTCACCACCTCGGAGGCGCCGTGCACGGTCGCGCCGTGGTCGAGGATCCGGGAGACGAGGAGTGGGGCGTCCATCATCGTGCTGCGCATACCGTCAACCTAGTGGCGCAGCTCACAACCGGCCAGGTCAGATGAGAGTTTCCGCGCGCGCTTCCATCTCTTCCGGCGTGGGCGTCCGCTGCTCGGGCGCGGACGCGCCGCGCAGCTCCCGGTCCGGCATCAGCACGGTGAGCACCACCGCGACGAGCGCGACCAGGCCGGCCACCAGGAACACGGTGTGCAGCGAGTCGACGAACGACACCTGGATCGCGTTCCGGACGGCGTCCGGCAGCGCGAGGATCTTCGACGGCTCGTTGATCGAGATGCTGCCCGTACCCAGGGACGCCTGTGCACTTGCCGCCTGTTCCGGGGTGAGCTGGCTGAACGCGCCCGGCACGCGGGCGGCCGTCTCGGTGGCGAGCCGGCTGCTCAGGATCGTGCCGAGGATCGCCACGCCGAACGAGCCGCCGAGCGACCGGAAGAACGTCGCGGCGCTCGTGCCGGCGCCCAGGTCCCGCAGCTCGACCGCGTTCTGGACGGCCATGACCAGCGACTGCATCGACAGGCCGAGGCCGACGCCGATCACGATCATGAAGACGAACGCGATGCCGAGCGACGTGCTCACGTCGAGCTGGGTGAACAGCAGGATGCCCAGGCCGAGCAGCACCGCGCCGACCACCGGGAACCACTTGTAGCGGCCGATCCGGCTCATCGCCCGGCCGGCCAGCACCGAGGTGACGATGATGCCGGCCATCATCGGCAGCATCAGCAGGCCGCTCTCGGTCGGCGACGCGCCCTTGACGATCTGCAGATAGAGCGGGATGAAGATGATCGAGCCGAACATCGCCAGGCCGAGGATGAAGCCCGCGCCGTTGGCCAGCGCGAACGTCGACCGGCGGAACAGGTGCAGCGGCAGGATCGGCTCGGCCGCGCGGGCCTCCTGGATCAGGAAGAGCACGGCGAAGACGGCGCCGACGGCGAACAGGGCGATGATCGTGCCGGAACCCCACGCGTACTCGGTGCCGCCCCAGCTCAGGGCGAGCAGCAGGGAGCTCACGCCGACCACCAGCAGGATCGCGCCCAGCCAGTCGATCTTGTGTTCGCGCTTGTGGAACGGGATCAACCGCATCACGCGGTACGCGACGATGATCGCGACGATCGCCAGCGGCACGTTGATGTAGAAGATCCAGCGCCAGTTGGTCTCGGCGAAGTAGCCACCGGCCAGTGGGCCGGCGACCGAGGCGAGGCCGAACACGGCGCCGAACAGGCCCTGGTAGCGGCCGCGCTCACGGGGTGAGACGACGTCGCCGATGATCGTGAAGGCCAACGTCATCAGACCGCCGGCGCCCAGACCCTGGATCGCCCGGGTGAAGATCAGCTCGGTCATGTTCTGCGACAGGCCGGCCAGCAGCGAGCCGACCAGGAACGTGCCGATCGAGAACAGGAAGACCGGGCGGCGGCCGATCAGGTCGGAGATCTTGCCGTACAGAGGTGTCGACGCGGTCGACGCCAGGAGGTAGCCGGTCACCACCCACGAGTAGTGGTTGATGCCGCCCAGTTCGCCGACGATGGTCGGCAGCGCGGTGCCCACGATCGTCTGGTCGAGGGCGGCCAGCAGCATGCCGAGCATGAGGCCCGACATGAGCAGCAGGATCTGGCGGTGGCTCAGCTGGGGGCGAGCGGGGGCGGCGGTGCTCATTGCGCAAAGTCTTCTCCCCGAGAACCTGCATCTGCCATGAAATGTGCAGCGAAACACCCCCTGATCAACCCGATCAGGGGGTGCTTGCGGCCGTGCTAGCCGGCGAACTTCTCGACGATGGTCTTGTTGAAGGCCGGGATGTCACCTGGGTTCCGGCTGGAGACCAGGTTCCCGTCGACGCAGACCTCCTGGTCGACCCAGTTGGCGCCGGCGTTGACGAGGTCGGTGTGCAGGCTGGGGTACGAGGTGATCGTGCGCCCCTTGAGGACGCCCGCCTCGACCAGGGTCCACGGGCCGTGGCAGATGACGCCGATCGGCTTGCCCGCGTCGGCGAACGCCTTGACGAACGCGACGGCGTCCTTGTTCATCCGCAGCTTGTCGGGGTTCTGCACGCCGCCGGGCAGCACGAGCGCGTCGTAGTCGGCCGCGTCCGCCGCGGCCACCTCGCGGTCGACCTCGTACTGCTTCGACTTCTCGGTGTGGTCCATCGACTGGATCGAGCCGGTCTTGATCGAGATCAGCTCGGCCGTGGCACCGGCCTTCTCCACGGCGTCGCGTGGCTCGACGTACTCGGCCTCCTCGACACCGTCGGTGGCCAGGAACGCTATCCGCTTGCCGTCCAGCATTAGGGTCCTCCTGCTAACTGTTCGCGTCAGGCGTGTGCATCTCCCGAGCGGCGTCCGGATCGGCCGGCGACGGCGGCGTGCCCTCGAGAGCACCCTGGGGCCCGAGCGTGATCGTCCGGCGCCCGGCCTTGACCACCCTGGGCAGCGTGACCTTCAGCAGGCCGTGGTCCATGGTCGCGTCCACCCGGTCGGGGTCGACGTCGGCCGGGAGCACGACGCGGTACTCGAAGGCCCGCCGGGCGCCGGCCTCCGGCGCGGTGCGCGCCCGCACGACGACCTCCCGGACGTCGACGTCGAGCGCCACCTCCTCGGGCGCCACACCGGGCAGCCGCGCGGTCACCGTTAAGGCCTCGTCGGTCTGATCGAGGTCGATGTCGCCGGTCGCGTTGCGGCCGCCGAACCCGGAACCGACGAGCCGGCTCAGCTCGGCCCGCAACGACTGCAGCTCGGCGAAGGGATCCCAACGTCGTTCGGGACTGTTCATACCTTGGCGCTACCCGCGCTCCGGGAGGCGAAACCTTGGAGCCGCTCAATACGCTGGTACGGGCGAGCCGGGTGGCGGTGCCGGTCCCGGCGCCGACCGTCCACACGCGACCGACCGCCGCCCCGGTCAGGCCCGCATGGGGTGCGTCGGCCAGGTGCCGGGGGCGAGGTGGCGCAGCTTCTCCGGGTTGACGACAAAGTCGATCTCGGTGATCCGCCCGCCGAGAACGGTGAACGCCATGACACCCACGACCTTTCCCCCGGCGGTGAAGACCGCCCCCGGCATGCCGTTGACCGCGGTCACGCCCCAGGCCGCGGGCCGGCGCTCCGCCGCACCCAGCAGCAGTCGGGCGACGGGATACGCGCCGATCACCGGGCGCCGGGCGGCCGGGAAGTTTCCGCCGCCGTCGGAACGCAGGACCACGCGTGAATCCAGCGCACCGGCGAGTTCGTCGAGATCGCCGTTCGAGGCTGCCCGCAGGAAGGCGGTGACCACCGCCTGATGCTCCGCACGGTCCGGGGTGAAGCGCGGTGCGCGGCTGCGGACATGCCGGCGCGCTCGAGCCAGTAGCTGTCGGCAGGCGGCCTCCTGCCGGCCCACCGCGCGCGCGATGTCGGCGTGGGAGAAGCCGAACGCCTCGTGGAGCACGAACACGACGCGCTCCGCGGGGCTGAGCGACTCCAGCACGACCAGCATCGCGATGCTCACCGACTCGTCCAGGGTCAGCCGGTCCGCCGGGTCGGGTGTTGTCGCGGCGGCCACGATCGGTTCCGGCAGCCACGGACCGACGTACTGCTCCCGGCGTGCCCGGGCCGAGGTCAGCAGGTCGAGGCAGACCCTGGTCACCACGGTGGTGAGCCACGACTTCAGATCACGGACGTCGGATGTGTCGGTGCGCACCAGCCGCAGAAACGTCTCCTGCACGGCGTCCTCAGCCTCGGTGACGCTCCCCATTAGGTGGTAGGCGACCGACATTAGATGCGGCCGATGCGCTTCCCATGGCTCGTCGGTCATGCCCTCCTCCTGGTGCTCAAAACCCCTACTGAATAACGACGACGGTGCCCGCATCCGCGTGACACTGATGTCACGCCGGGCACGTCCTCGTCGTCTGTCATTCGTTGGCGCTCGCCCGAGGAGAGGAACAGCTGGTAACCATGACTGATCTTGCCTACCACCGCGTCGGCCGCGGCGAGCCGCTCGTTCTCGTGCACGGCCTTGGCATGTCGAACCTCGTCTGGCAGCCGGTTGTCGAGAAGCTCGCCGAGCGCTTCGACGTCATCGTGGTCGATCTGCCCGGTCACGGCGACTCCGCCGCGCTGCCAGCCGATATCGAGCCCATTCCCGCCGCCCTCGCCGCCGCTCTCGCGGCCTTCGTCGAGCAGCTCGACGTCGGCCCGGTGCACCTCGTCGGACACTCGATCGGCGGTTGGGTGGCGCTGGAATTCGCCAAGATCTCTCCCGTCCGATCGGTGACCCTGTTGTCGCCGGCCGGCCTGTGGCGGCGCGGCTCACCGCTCTACACCCGCACCAGCATCTGGGTCAGCTGGTGGCTGACGCGCCTGCTGACCCGCCCGGTGCTGCGGATGGTCGCGACCACGCCCGGCCGCGCCGCGGTGCTCGGCCAGACGCATGCGCGGGCGGGAGCGATGAGTGTCGACCACGCGCGCGGCACGATTCTCGCGTACGCGCGGTGTCCCGCGTTCAAGGCGACGATGCGCGCCTCGCAGGACCGGCGGTTCCTCGACGGCAAGCGGATCACCGCGCCGGTCACGGTCGCCATCGGCGCCAGCGACAGGTTCCTGTTGCCCGGCTCGTACAACCTGGATCAGCTCCCGGCCACCAGGCGAGAGCTGTCGCTGAAGGGTTGCGGACACGTGCCGATGAGTGACGATCCGAACGCCGTGGTCGACGCGATCGTGCGGGGCACCCAGCCTTCCTGACCCGCATTTGCCCTGGTCAGAACGCTGCCTGGAGCCGCCTGACGGAATCGAACCGTCGACCTACGCATTACGAGTGCGTCGCTCTGACCGACTGAGCTAAGGCGGCGTGCCGTCGTGCGGCCCGCCAAGCATACGGCACCGGTACGGGTGTCACGCCACCGGTCAGACTCCCGATCGACGGCTGTGCGTCCCGCCTGGGCCGGGGCTAGGCTCTCGCGCGTGACGGATGATGCCACCGTGTCTCCCCCCGTCCAGCGCCTCCCGCAGGCCGAGGCCATGCCCACCCGGCGACCCCGCCCGCGGACCATGGATCCGATCGAGCTCGGTTTCAAGCCGCGCCCGCCGGTGCCCTGGCTGGGCCCGTTGCTGTTGCTGAGCACCGGGGTGCGGACCCTGCTGGCGATCCTGTTCGGCGCCTACCTCGACAAGCGCGAGCTGCAGAACGCGCTGCCGGGCGACGTGCTGGAGGAGCCGGGCACCGACGGCGAGCTGTGGCTCGACTACGTGGCCGACCTGGGCGACGGGTTCAACTCCACCTATTCGGTGGCCTATCTGCTGGCGCAACCCGACCTCGACGTCGACGGCCGGTCGCTGCCCCGCGGCCAGGTGCTGGTGATGGGCGGCGACCAGGTCTATCCGACGGCGAGCGCGCCGGCGTACGAGGACCGCTGCAAAGGGCCGTACACCGCGGCCATGCCCTGCCCGCCGGACGGAGCGCCCCAGCCGACGCTGTACGCGGTGCCCGGCAACCACGACTGGTACGACGGCCTGACCGCGTTCCTGCGCCTGTTCGCCCGGCAGCGGGACGCCTCGCTCGGCGGCTGGCGGACAAAGCAGTCCCGTTCCTACTTCGCGGTCCGCCTGCCCGCCGACTGGTGGCTGCTGGCGCTCGACGAGCAGTTCGGCGCGTACGTCGACGACCCGCAGCTCAACTACTTCGAGGCGGCGGCCAGACAGTTCGGCCCGGACGCCAAGATCATTCTGGCGGTGCCGGAGCCGTCGTGGGTCAAGGCCGCGGTGGAGAAGAGCGCGGAGGCGTACGACGCCGTCGACTACTTCGTCCGCACCATCATCGCGCCGACCGGGGCGCGGGTGCGGCTGATGCTCTCCGGCGACCTGCACCACTACGCCCGCTACAGCGGCGCCGACCGCGAGCTGGTCACCTGCGGCGGCGGCGGCGCCTACCTCTACCCGACGCACCAGCTCCCGCAGGAGATCACGGTGCCGCCGCCGGACACGCTGGCGCGCCGGTCCAGCCAGTCGCGGCCGTACCAGCTCGCGGCGACGTACCCCGACGCGGCGACCTCGCGCCGCCTCGGCTGGGGCATCTTCGGCCGGCTACCGACCCGCAACGCCGGCTTCGCCACGCTGATCGGCGGGCTCCAGACGCTGCTGATGCTGGCCATGGCCGGCATCGCGACCCAGCAGCGCAACGAGACTGGCCTGCGGCTGTTCAGCATCCCGCTGGTCACGATCCTGATCGTCACGCTGCTCGGTGCCGCGTTCTTCGCCAAGCCACCGACCGCGACGGGCAAACGCTCCTGGCGCCACATCATCCTCGGCGGCGGCCACGGCTTGGCCCAGATCGCCCTGGCCGCGCTCGGCACCTGGCTGTGGCTGATGACCCCGTTCCCGGACTGGCCGTGGCCGCTGTCGCTGCTGATCGCGATCGCGCTCTACGCACCGCTGGCGGGCCTGGTCGGCTCCCAGGTGGTGGCGCTCTACCTACTGATCGCGGGCCAATTCAAGGTCAACATCAACGAGTTGTACGCGGGCCAGGGCATCGACGACGTCAAGAGCTTCCTGCGCCTGCACATCGCGGCCGACGGCGCGCTCACGGTCTACCCGGTAGCGGTCGACCGCATCTGCCGCGAGTGGCGCCCGAACCCGTCGGCCCCCGACGACCGGCCCTGGCTGGAGCCGGCCCAGAACCTGGTCGTCCGCCCCGCTGACAAACCGTTCGTGCTGCGCTGACCCCGGGCCGCCTGGGGTTGGCTCCGCCCGCCGGGCTGCCATCGGCGCGCGGGTCGCGTCCGCGTGCGGTGGCGTGTCACCGCCGTCGCGGCCTTCCGTGTCAGCGCCGCCACGCAGGCTGTCCGCGCGCGATTGCCCTGGCGTGCCACGCGCCCGCGGTCAGCTCGCGTTGTACTGGGCGTCGTGGGCCTTGCGCGGGCCGCAGACGCTGGCGCGGCTGCAGGAGCAGCGGGAGCCGTCCGCGTCCAGGCGGACCACGACCGAGTCGCGGGGCACGCTGTGTGCGACGACCCGGCCGTCACCCTCCGGAGTGGACACCCGGGAGCCCACGGCCGGCGCGCTCGCCTGGAAGCTCTGGTACAAGGGGTGCTCGTATTTCAGGCAGCACATGAGCCGTCCGCACGCGCCGGAAATGCGGAGCGGGTTCAGCGGCAGGTCCTGGTCCTTGGCCATCCGGATCGTGACCGGCTCGAAGTCCGTCAGGAACGTGGCGCAGCACAGGTCGCGGCCGCACGAGCCGATGCCGCCCTGCACCCGCGCCGAGTCGCGGGCCGAGAGCTGCCGCAGCTCGACCCGGCAGTGCAGGGTCGCGCCCAGGTCACGCACCAGCGACCGGAAGTCGACCCGGTGCGGCGCGGTGAAGTAGATCGTGGTGCGGGCGCTCGCACCCGACGCGTCGAGCACGTGGTCGACCGCGACGACCTTCATCGGCAGGCTGTGCTCGCGGATCAGCTTCTTGGCCGCCGCCTTGGCCTCGGCCTTGCGTTTGCGCTGGGTCTCGTCGCGCTTCAGGTCCGCGTCGGTGGCCATCCCGGCCAGCTTCGGAAAGCCCGACGTGTCGTCGTCGACCCACTGCGCGGCCCAGACGCACTCTGCCACCTCTGGCCCGTCGTCGGTCGGGACGAGCACCCGGTCGCCGACCGCGGGTGTCAGGTCGACCGGATCGAGGTAGTAGAGCCGGCCGTAACGGTTGAAACTGACCGCGCACAGCATGCCCATGTCCGTCACCTTACGTCGGCCGGTGTGGCGTACACGACCATGAGACTTTTGGACGAATTGCATTGTCCGTACGAATGGGACACCTTTCCGCACCGCAACCGCGCTCGCGAGCCCTCGTTGGCAGTGATGCGTCAGGCTTCGGGGGTCGGCACACTCGGGTCGTGCCGGCCCCCGATTCGTATCGATGTCTGCCATCCGGACGGTTGAAAGGTCGCCCGATCGCGGGACAAGCCGGGACCGGGTGGCGTTGAGTGGAACCAAGCCTGCGGGGGGTGCAGGAAAGGGCCACGGCGTCGCAGCCGGAGCGGAAGCTCCCGAGCGCGACGCCGTCGCCATTCTGGGAAGTTTGCTCGCGTCCGGCACAATGCATCGATGACCGACGCCCCCGCGTGGCGGGCCTGGATCCGCTTCCCGATCGACAACTGGCCGAGCCGGATCTACCTGCTGCTGGTCGTGGCCGCAGTCGCCTACTTCGCGATCGACTCCGCCGTGACCCGCCCGGACGCGTCGTTCGCGTCGATCTGGATGCTGATCCTGACCGCGCCGATCTCGCTGCTGGCCACGCTCAAGCTGGTCGGTGTCGTGGTCGGCGCGCTGGTCAACGCCACCATCATCGGCGCGCTGGCGCACCTGGCCCGGGCCCGCCGCTGATCTGGCCGGCGCGCAGCTCGACGCAGCATTCACCCGGCCGGGGCGCGAGCACCGCGTCGACGCCGGTGGTCTCCAGGCCGGCGAGGAAGCCGCTCACGTAGGCGTGGTTCATGCCGCAGACCAGCTCGGGCTCGCGCTGGGCGAGCTGGTGGAACGGGCAGTTGAGCAGCCGCAGCTCGCTCGGCGTGGTGCGGCGCGGCTCGAAGCCCGAGCGCTCCAGCGTCGCCTCGGTCAGGGTCAGCGAGCGCTCCGGGCCGAGCCGGCCGGGCCGGACCCGGTCGCGCTCGCGGGCGCCCAACTCGGCACCGCGCTGATGGGCCATCCGCAGCGCCGCGGCCCGGGCGTCCTCGCCCGCCTCGTGGGTCAGCACCGCGTCGAGCAGGATCTCGGCGATCAGGTCGGGGCGGCGCTCCGGGATGCTGACGCGGATGTCCGCCTCGGTCACCTCGTACACCAGCGGCTTGCGACCGACCTTGCGCGTCTCGCCGGTGCTCTCGGGGCGCGCACGGAGCAGGCCGGCCGCGACGAGCTTGTCGAGGTGGAAGGCGGCGAGCTTGGCCGACATGCCCGTGGCGGCGGCCGCCTCCTCGCGGGTCACCGGACCACGGACGCGGCGGACGAAGCCGTAGAGGCTGCGTCGTTGGCCGTCGGCGAGCACCGCCACCGTCTCGACGGGGGTGCCGGCCGCCATGTCGTCGGTCACCCTCCCAGAGTAACGCCAATTCCTGCTGGTGAAACCACTTTCCTTGACCGATCCAGCGAATAAGACTAATACTTGTTGGTGAAATACCGACGAGGAGGCGCCATCGTGTCGATCGAGCCGCAGCAGCTGGAGCGCGCCACCCGGCGCCCGGACCTGACGCTCGTGCCCCCTGCTCCACGCGTGGCGCACGAACCCGACGGCATCGACCTCGACGCGGCCGAGCTGGCGGCCGGGCAGTTCCTGCGGGCGCTCGGGGTCAGCACCGACACCGAGAGCATGCGCCGCACGCCGCGCCGGATGGCCCACGCCTACGCCGAGCTGTTCAGCCCGCGGCCGTTCGACCTCACGACGTTCCCCAACGACGAGGGCTACGACGAGCTCGTGCTGGCCCGGGCGATCCCGGTGCGGTCGGTCTGCGAGCACCACCTGCTGCCGTTCGTCGGCACCGCGCACGTCGGCTACCTGCCGGGTCACCGGATCCTCGGCCTGTCGAAGCTGGCCCGCGTCGTCGAGCATTTCGCCTGCCGGCCGCAGGTGCAGGAGCGGCTCACCAAGCAGATCGCCGACTGGCTGCAGGCCCACCTCGACCCGAAGGGCGTCGGCGTCGTCATCGAGGCGGAGCACACCTGCATGACCTTGCGCGGCGTACGGGCCGAGGGCTCGTCGACCATCACTTCCACCCTGCTCGGCTCGCTGCGCCACGACCCGAGCTCACGCAGCGAGTTCCTCGCGCTCACGAACCCGGGAGGACGGCAATGACCAGCACGCACGTGATCGTCGGAGCGGGATTGGCCGGCGCCAAGGCCGCGGAGACCCTCCGGTCGGAAGGCTTCACCGGCCCGGTGGTGCTGATCGGCGAGGAAGGTGAGCGGCCCTACGAGCGCCCGCCGCTGTCCAAGGGTTACCTGCAGGGCGCGCACGAGAAAGAGAAGATCTACGTCCACCCCGCATCGTGGTACGAGTCGCACGACGTCGACCTGCGCCTCGGCACCCGGGTCACCGCCCTCGACCCGACCGGTCACGAGGTGACGCTCGCCGACGGCACCCGGCTCGGTTACGCGAAGCTGCTGCTGGCGACGGGCTCCTCGCCGCGGCCGCTGACGGTGCCGGGCGCGGACCTGCCCGGGGTGCATTATCTGCGGCGCGTCGAGGAGAGCGAGCGGCTCAAGGACGTGTTCCGCCCGGACGCCCGGGTCGTCGTGATCGGCGCGGGCTGGATCGGCCTGGAGACGACCGCGGCCGGCCGGGCGGCGGGCGCGCGAGTGACGGTGCTGGAGGCGGCGGACCTGCCGCTGCTGCGGGTGCTCGGCCGCGAGGTGGCGCGGGTCTTCGCCGACCTGCACCGCGAGCACGGCGTCGACCTACGGCCCGGCGCGCAGGTCGCGTCGATCGAGGGCCGCGCGGGCCGCGTCGCCGGCGTGCTGCTCGCGGACGGCACGCGGATCGACGCCGACGCGGTCCTCGTGGGCATCGGCATCACGCCGAACACCGACCTGGCGGCGGCCGCCGGCCTCGCGGTCGACAACGGCATCGTCACCGACGAGCGCCTGCGCACGTCGGCGCCGGACGTCTACGCGGCGGGCGACGTCGCGAACGCGCGCCACCCGTTCCTGGACCGCCACATCCGGGTGGAGCACTGGGCCAACGCCCTCAACCAGCCACAGGCGGCGGCTCGCTCGATGCTGGGCCAGGACGTCGCGTACGACCGCCTGCCCTACTTCTACACGGACCAGTACGACCTGGGCATGGAATACACGGGCTACGTCGAGCCGGACGGTTACGACCAGGTCGTCTTCCGCGGCGACACCGACAAGCGCGAGTTCATCGCCTTCTGGCTGGCCGGTGGCCGCGTGCTGGCCGGCATGAACGTGAACGTCTGGGACGTCGTGACGCCGATTCAGGAGCTGATCCGTTCGCGGGCGATCGTCGACCCGGCGCGGCTGGCGGATACCGGCACGCCGCTCGAGTCGCTGATCCGCTAGTCGATCGTGACCACGAGCTTGCCGGTGGTGTGGCGGCGCAGGAAGTCGACGCACGCCTGCGGCCCGTCGGCCAGCCGGTAGCGGCGACCGATCGTGGCCGGCAGGTGGCCGTCGGCCGCGAGCTCGCCGACCTCGCGCATGCCGCCGAACGCGCCGTCCATGTCGAGCACGAACCGCAGTGCGACGTCCGGGCGGTCGAGCCAGGCCTGTTCGGGCACCGGGTACGTGATCGTCAACAGCCTGCCACCCGGCCGGACGGCGCGGGCGACGCCGGTGAGCCGGTCGCTCGGCAGGGTGAGGTTGAGCGCGACGTCGACGTCGGTGGGGTAGCCGGACTCTGCGTACCCGATGGTCTCGGTGGCACCGAGCGCCCGGAGGATGGCCGTGTCCGCGTCGGTCGCGGTGGCGATGACGTGGGCCTTCGCCTGGGCGAGGAGCGGGACCACCGCGGTGCCGACGCCGCCGGTGGCGCCGACGACCAGGACGGTCTCGCCGGGCCGCACGGCGGCGTTCGCCATCAGCGCGCGGGCGGTCAGGCCGACCGTGGGCAGCGCGGCGGCCACCTCGACGTCGAGTGCGGGTGGGCGGTGGGCCAGGAACGGGGTGTCGGCCTCGAAGACGGCGTACTCGGCCAGCGACCCCGTGCTCAGGGACGGCCGCGCGGCGCCCGCCATCGCCCGCAGCGCGCGCGGCACGGCCTGGCCGAAGATCTCGTCGCCCACGCGGTACGCGGACACGCCCGGCCCGACCTCGCTGACCGTGCCGGCGAAGTCGTTGCCGGGCACGTGCGGGAACTCGAGCGGCACGGTGTCGCGGAAGTCGCCGCTCGGCAGCCGCACGTCGGCCGGGTTGATCGAGGCGGCGGCGACCCGGACCTGGATCTGCCCGGGCCCGGGTCGCGGCACGGGCACGTCGGCCACGGTGTAGCTCTCGGGTGGGCCATAGCTGGTGGCGACGACTGCCTTCATGTGCGAGCTCCCATAAACGGACCGGGCGGTCAGGTTAGCGTCATGAAGCTAGCAATAACCGGACCGGGCGGTCAACTTTGCTACGGTGGCGGGCGTGACCGCCGCGCCCCGCCCGCTCCGCGCCGATGCCGCCCGCAACCGGCGGTCCCTGCTGGCGGCGGCAGCGGATGAGTTCGCCGAGCGGGGCCTGGACGCCTCGGTCGCCGACATCGCCCGGCGGGCCGGGGTCGGCAAGGGCACGGTGTTCCGCCACTTCGCCACCAAGGACGACCTGCTCGCCGCCATCGTCATCGACCGCATCGACGCGCTGGACGCGATCGGCCAGCGGCTGCTGAGCGCCCCGGACGCGGGAGCCGCACTGCTCGAGTTCCTGACGGCGGCCGCACACCAACGGCAGCAACGCGACCTGTCGTTCCTGCAGGAGGCCGGCGACATCAGCGCCGAGGTCACGCAGACGCGGACCCGCATGTTCGACACGGTGGAGAAGCTCGTCGAGCGGGCCCGCGAGCATGGCGCGATCCGCACGGACGTGACCGGCGCGGACGTCATCCTGCTGATGTGCGCACCGAACTACGTGGTCAGCTACGTCCCCAACGCACCGCCGGACCTGTGGCAGCGCTACCTGGCCATCATCTTCGACGGCCTACGCCCGGCCGCGGCCCATCCGCTCCCCTACCCCGCACCCGATCTCGCTGGGTAGTCAGCCGCCCAGTCGGGTGATGCGCTCATAGCTGGCTGGGAACTGTGCCCCCGCCGTCGCACCGCGGCCAACGGTGGGCGGGCGCCACAGGGTTTCGCCGTCGCTGATCGCGACGTCCAGGGTGGACAGGACGCGCGTCGCGATCGTCGCCGCCGCCCGCGCGGCGTCGTCCGCGCCCAGCACGACCGAAACCGCCTCCGCGGAGGCGAGCACGTCCGCGAGGACCCGGGCCAGACGCGCTCGGGTGCGGTCGATCCAGTCGGCGACCTCGTCGGCCAACCGGCCGGTTGCGAAGAGGGCGTCGCCGGCGGCGGCCAGGTCCGCGGACAACCGCCCGCCGTGGGCCGCGTAGGCCTCGCCCGCGGGCCCATCCCACGGCACGGGCGTGGCGGCGACGGCCTGGGCGCCGGCGAACGCGGCCGAGCGGGCCCGCATTTCATCGCCGGCCGACGCGACAGGTGCCGCGCGCAACGCGGCGGCGAGCGCGCTTACCGCCTCACCCGGCAGCGCACGCACCCGGCGCAGCAGCGGCCAGACGGGGTCGTCGTCGGGCGCGCCGAAGCGGGCCAGCAGGTCATCGACGCGGCCCAGCAGATCGCCCGCCGGCACGGCGACATGGTCGAGGGCGTCGGTCATGACCCACCCGCCTCGTTGCCGCGGCGAACAGCCTCGTCCTCCACGCCGGCGTAACCGCCGCCGGCGCTGCGTAGCGTCGCCGCCGTGTCGGTCAGCCGCGCGGCCAGCGCGCCTGCGGCGCGGTCGTGCTCGGCCAACTCGCCCGACCAGCGCGCATAGAGCTCCCGACCCAACGTGCCGAGCCGACCGGGCAGATCGCCGCCAAAGGCGGCCGGAGCGAGGTCCACCCCGGTGCGCAGGCCCGCCGAGGCCGGGCGTCGGTCCGTGCCGGCCAAGGTTGCCCCGCCAGACGCGGCCCCAGCCGCCGAGCCGCCGATCAGGTCCGTGGCCAGCTCGTCGAGGCGGCGTGCGACCGCCTCCAACGGCGACGTCATGGCTCCCCCAGCGGCGGATAATCAGCGAACGTCTCCGCCCGCAGCTTGTCGCGCGCCCAGCGCGCCGCGTCGGCAGCTGCCGCGATCGTGGTGGTCAGGGACACCGAGAGGTCGCGGTTGCCGCGGCCGTGCAGGCTGCCGACCACGCGCACCTCCGTCACCTCACCCGCCGCCGTCACGACCACCTCGACGAGGCCGTCGGACGAGCGGACCGTCACCTCCGTCGCCCGCGCCGCCCGGTCGAACTCGTCGCGTAAGGACTCGATGCGGCGGTAGCGGTCGATCGCCTTCTCGACCCAGCTCTCGTCGATCTCTGGCGGCATCCGGCTCCCTCACCGACCGTGTCGCGACCACCACCACACGTCGTCCAGGCATCGAACCGTACCGCTGCGTCCACCAACGCGAAAGTCCGCCTGTGGATAACTAGGCCCTGTTTCGTATCTGGGGTCGAGGCGAGGCGGAGTCCAGCCGGCGGCTGGGCGTGCGGCGGCTTTGCCCGGATACCGGTGTTGTATCCGGGTGAAGTCGCCGTGCGTCCAGCCGCCGGCTGGGCCCGCCGCAGCCCGGCGTCAGATACGAAACAGGGCCTAGTTCCAGAGGGAGAGCATCATCGCTTCGACGGCGATGCGGGGCTTGACGTTCGCCTCGATGGCCGTGCGGCACTCCAGCACCGCTTCCAGGCGGCGGAGGGCGTCGTCCGGGCTCCACTTGCGAGCCGCGGCCTCGGCCAGCGACGTCGCGTCCGTGTGCACCGGGTCGACCGGGGCCGCCATCGTGCGGACCAGCACGTCGCGGTAGAAGCCCGCCAGGTCGACCAGCGCGCGGTCGAGCGCGTCCCGCTGCGCCCGCGTCGCCCGGGACTTCTGGCGCTTCTCCAGGTCCTTGAGCTGCCCGGCCGCGCCGCGGATGGCGCCCGAGGCGCCCCGGCCCGTGCCGCCCGCGCCCAGGGCGGTCTCCAGCGCGGTGCGTTCCGCGGCGTCCATCTCGGACACCGCGGCTTCCGCCTCGGCCTCGGCCGACTCGATCAGGGCGGACGCGGCGTCGAAGCAGGCGCCCACGCCGGTCAGCCGGCGCGGCACGGCCAGCACCGCCTCGCGGCGGCGGCGGGCGTCGACGTCGCGGGCCAGCCGGCGGGCCCGGCCGACGTGGCCCTGAGCCGCCGCGGCCGCCCAGGCCGCCGTGTCCGGGTCGATGCCGTCGCGGGACGTCAGCACCGACGCGACCGCCAGTGCCGGCGGCTGCCGCAGCGTGACTACGCGGCACCGGGACCGGATCGTCACGGAGATGTCGTCCGGGTGGGTCGACGGCGTGCAGAGCAGGAAGACCGTCCGCGGCGGCGGCTCCTCGATCGCCTTCAGCAGCGCGTTGCCGGCCTGCTCGGTGAGCCGGTCGGCGTCCTCGATGACCACGACCTGCCAGCGCCCGCCGGTCGGTGCGCTGGCCGCCCGCAGCACCAGCGCGCGCATCTCGTTGACGCCGATCGACAGGCCGTCGGGGGTGACCATCCGCACGTCGGCGTGGGTGCCGCCGAGGGTCGTGCGGCAGCCGGCGCAGTCGCCGCAACCGACCCCGGTCGCGCACTGCAGCGCCGCGGCGAGCGCGCGGGCCGCGACCGAGCGGCCCGAGCCGGGCGGGCCGGTGAAGATCCAAGCGTGCGTCATCGCCGCGCCGGTGCCCGAGCCGTCGAGGATGGCCACCGCACCCGCCGCAGCGCGGCGCAGGGTGTCGACGGCCTCCTGCTGGCCCACCAGGTCGGCGAAGACGTCAGCCACGTGGTTCCAACTCCCGATCAGGCGGTACGGCCCGCTGCACGGACATCCGGGGCTGGCCTTCGTCCGGTTCGTCCGTTTCGGTCGGGCCGGAGTCGGGCTCGCCCCGCTGCGCCGCCTCGGCAATCGAGGCTATCTCCTGCTCCGACAACTCCGGCTCGGTCGAGGTGTCGGGCTGTTTGGCCGGCCCGGGGTGCTCCGGGCCCGGATCACCCAACATCGGCGTCACCCGGTCGAACACCGCCAGCGCGATCTCGTCGGCCGGCCGCGTGCCGTCGAGAACCAGATAGCGCCGCGGGTCCGCGGCGGCCAGGTCGAGGAACGCGTAACGGACGCGCTCGTGGAACGCCAGCGACTCGGTCTCGAGCCGGTCGTGCGCACCCCGCGCGGCGACCCGGGCCAGGCCGGCCGTGGGGTCGATGTCGAGCAGCACCACGAGGTCGGGCTTGAGCCCACCGGTCGCCCAGGACGAGAGCCAGGAGACCTCTTCGACCGGCAACGTGCGCCCGGCGCCCTGGTAGGCCAGCGACGAGTCGACGTACCGGTCGCTGATCACGACCGCGCCGCGGGCCAGCGCCGGCCGCACGACCGTGGCCACGTGGTGGGCCCGGTCGGCCGCATAGAGCAGCGCCTCGGCCCGGGGCGACAGGTCGGTGTCGCCCGACAGCACCATCTCGCGGATCCGGACCCCGACGTCGGTGGCGCCGGGCTCGCGGGTCACGACGACGTCGCGCCCCTCGGCCCGCAGCGCCTCGGCCAGCGCGGTGACCTGGGTCGACTTGCCGCTGCCCTCGCCGCCCTCGAAGACCACGAACACGCCGCGCCAGGCGGACGGCTCGGCCGGCGAGAGCGGGCGGCCACGCATCGAGCCCCAGAGGTCGGCCAGCACGCCGACGCCGGGCTTGTCGTCCATCTGCTTGAAGGCGCTGATCCCGGACAGGATGCCGGCCACGCCCGCGATCAGCAGGAGCAGCCGCGTCGAGGAGATCGAGACGCCCAGCGAGGCCAGCTCCAGCTTGCGCGAGCCGCCGACGCCGACCAGCAGGCTGGACAGCGCGATCGCGATCATCAGGACCACGCGGGTGCCGGTCTGGACCACCGCGAACACGCGGCCGCGTACCTCGTCGGCGACCTCCTGACCCAGCAGCGTGATGCCGGCGAGGAACGCCATGCCCGCGCCGGCGCCGACCAGGACCGCGCCGACGATCGCCATCGACAGGTGGATCGAGGCGGCCAGGACGATCACGGACGCGGCGGCCAGCACGATGCTCATGCCGAACCAGCGCCGCCGCGACAGGTCCTTGATGATCGCCGGACCGAGGCCGATGCCGACCGAGAGCCCGACGAACAGGAACGCGAACAGCAGGTAGAAGGCGGCGTCACCGGCGTCGAGGGACTGGGTGAAGAACCGGGCGGTGCCGATCACCACGCCACCGCCGGCGAACGCGCCGAAGATGCCCAGGACCAGGCCGCGGACGAGCGGCGAGTTGCCGATGAACTTCCAGCCGTCAACGAACTGCCGCAGCATGCTGGTGTTCTCGCGGTCCTCCTGCGAGCTGCGGCCGCTGATCTCCTTGATGCCGTAGAAGACGACGATCGCGGTGGCCAGCCGGGAGAACGCGTTGAACCAGAGCGCGAGCTGGGCGGGCTCGGCCCAGTTGGCCGGCTCGGTGCCGGTGATGCCCCGGACGCTGGCGTCCAGCGCGGCCAGGCCGATCGCCGCGAGCACCGGCGTCAGCCCGTACGTCGTGATCAGGGTCAGCTGGTTGGAGACCTCGAGCCGGGCCTTGGGGATCAGGTTCGGGACCGCGGCCTCCTTGGCCGGGATCCAGATCAGCGTGATCGCCTCGATGATGAAGGTGGCGATCGCCGCCCACCCGACGACCAGCCCGCCGGAGAAGCCGAGCAGCGCGACCAGCGGGATCGACGCGAACAGCACGAACCGCAGCAGGTCGCAGATGACCATGGTGTAGCGGCGGTCGAACCGGTCGGCCAGCACGCCGGCAACGGGGCCGAGGACAAGAGCCGGCAGCAGGCGTACGGCGATCACGCCGCCGAACGCGAGGCCCTTCGCCGTGTCGCCGCTGACCTGTGCCGACGCGAAGATCGAGGTGGCCAGCAGGCCCAGCCAGTCACCGAGGGAGGCGACGCCGAGCACCAGCCACAGCCGGCGGAACGGGCGGATGCGGAGCACGGCCCGCAGGGCGCTCGCACCGGAGAGGTCGACCTGCTGCGAACGGTTGGTGGCGGACGCGCGGGATCGTTCGGCGGGCGGATCTAGCTCTTCGCCGCTGACATTCGTGTCGATGGCCGTACCTCCGCGTGCCGGCCCATCGCTGGGCTCCCCCGAACCACACTTTAGCGGCGCGGACGATCACGCCCACCCCGACATTCCCCTGACCCTAGCTGCAGCGATTCACCCTGGAGGACCCGTAATACACGAGGGTGTTTCGCATTGCATTCCCACCCGCTACCGTGCAGATGTGTCCGGTAAAACCCCCGAAACCTCGCAAAGGGCAAGGCTCGACCTGGCGACCGCGGAAATCGATCCGCCGTTCGCCGTCGTCGACCTCGCGGCGTTCGACGCCAACGCGGATGCCCTGGTCACACGCGCTGCCGGCAAGCCGCTGCGGGTCGCGAGCAAGTCGGTGCGCTGCCGCGCCCTGCTCACCCGGGTGCTGCGCCGGCCGGGCTGGCAAGGTGTGCTCGCCTTCACACTCGCCGAGGCCAACTGGCTGGTCCGCGGCGGCGTTACGGACGACGCCGTAGTCGCCTATCCGACCGCCGACCGCGCCGCCCTGCGTGACCTGGCCCGCGACGACCGGCTGCGGGCCGGTGTCACCCTGATGGTGGACAGTGCGGAACAGCTCGACTTCGTCGAGTCGGTGACGGGAGCCGCGGAGATCCGGCTCTGCATCGACCTCGACGCGTCCTACCGGCTCGCCGGCGGGCGGGTCCACCTGGGCGTGTTCCGCTCGCCGGTGCACGCGCCCGGCGAGGCCCGCGCGCTCGCCGAGGCGATCGCCAAGCGCCCCGCGTTCCGGCTGGTCGGGATCATGTCGTACGAGGCACAGATCGCCGGCCTGGGCGACGCACCACCCGGCCGCCGCGCACGGGGCCTGGCGATCCGGGCGATCCAGCGCCGCTCCTACCGCGAGCTGCTGGCCCGCCGCGGTGCCGCGGTCGACGCCGTCCGCGAGGTCGCCGACCTGGAGTTCGTCAACGGCGGCGGCACCGGCAGCGTCCGGCTCACCGGCGCCGACCCGGCGGTCACCGAGATCACCGCCGGCTCCGGGCTCTACGGCCCGACGCTGTTCGACGCCTACACGGCCTGGCGCCCGACCCCGGCCGCGTTCTTCGCGCAGCCGGTCGTCCGGCGACCGGGCAACGGCCTGGTCACCGTGCTGGGCGGCGGCTGGATCGCGTCGGGACCGACGGAGCCGAGCCGGCAGCCGACTCCGTGGCTGCCCGCCGGGCTCACGCTGATCGGCACCGAGGGCGCCGGCGAGGTGCAGACCCCGCTACGCGGCCCGGCCGCCGATCCGTTGCGGATCGGCGACCGGGTCTGGTTCCGGCACGCGAAGGCCGGCGAGCTGTGCGAGCACGTCAACGAGCTGCACCTGGTCGAGGGGGACGCCGTGGTGGGTGCCGAGGCGACCTACCGCGGCGAGGGCCACGCCTTCCTCTGACAGCGGCTGACGGCCGCGCTACACCGAGACGTGCCGGTGCAGGTATTCGCGGATCAGCGCCTTGGCCTCCGCGAGCACCTGCTCGTCTCCGTCGGTGCGGCGGCGGAACGCCAGCTTGATCAGCGCGTCGGCGGCCTCGACCGCGATTTCCAGGGCGAACCGCAGGCGTGGCTCGTCGGCCACGTGGAACTGCTCGACGAGCAGCCGGGCGAGCTGTTCGGCGATGACCGCGTTGTTGTCGCGCTCCTCGTCGAGCAGGTGCACGTCGACGACGTCGCCGAAGTGCAGGGTCCGGAAGCCGGGCACGGTGCGGTGCATCTCGATGTACTCGTCGATGCCGGCGTCGACGCCTTCCCACCAGTCGGCGAACGTGCCGCTGCCGAACCGGTTGGCCAGCCGCTCCAGGTAGGCCTCCATGTTGCGCAGCGTGAGCGCCTGGACGATGGCCCGCTTGTCCGGGAAGAACTGGTAGACCGAGCCGATCGCCACCTCGGCCCGCTCGGCGAGCAAAGTGGTCGTCAGGCCCTCGTAGCCGACCTCGTCGACGATCTCGGCGCACGCGTCGAGCATCCGCTGGACACGGGCCACACTGCGGCCTTGCACCGGCACCCGGCGCAGCGGGCCCGTGGTGACGGCTGATGTCGTCATGCCTCACCACATCCTTCCTCTTTCGGCCCCGCGCGGGGGGAACGTTACTCGGATCAACGAGCAACCCGGATGAGAGGTATTCAGCAGAAGGGCGGTATTTGCGCGGACTATCTCGAGCACACTCTTACGCGCGGCCCCGAACACTGATATGAATGCTGTTCATATTGTGGAGGCCGCCATGACCGCGAGTCGAGCAGCCATGACCAGCGTGCCCCAATGGCGCAACTGGGCGGGCAATCAGCGGGCCGCCGGGAGCGTCGCACGACCCGGCAGCGTCGACAAGCTGGCCCAGGTCGTCGTGGCCGCCGCCAACCGCGGTGAGCGGGTCAAGCCGGTCGGCTCCGGGCATTCCTTCACCGACATCGCCGTCACCGACGGTGTGCGGGTCGACCTGGGCGCGCTGGCCGGACCGGTCGACGTCGACCCGCGGCGGCGCCGGGTGACCGTGCCCGCCGGGATGACGCTCGCGACCCTCAACGCGCTGCTCGCGACCCACGGCCTCGCCCTGCCCAACCTCGGCGACATCGACGCGCAGACCATCGCCGGAGCGATCTCGACGGGTACGCACGGCACCGGCGCGGCCTACGGCTGCCTGTCCACGTTCGTCGTCGGTCTGACCCTGGTCACCGGCAACGGTGAGGTGCTGACCTGCGACGCGGACAACGCGCCCGAGGTGTTCGAAGCCGCCCGGGTCGGGCTCGGCGCGCTGGGCGTGCTCACCGAGGTGACCCTGCAGTGCGTCGAGGCGTTCACGCTGCGCGCGCACGAGCGGCCCGGCCGGCTGGCCGACGTGCTGACCGGCTGGCCGGAGCTGGTCGCCGACAACGACCACTGCGACCTCTACTGGTTCCCGTACACCGATCGGGTCCAGATCAAGACCAACAACCGGGTGCCGGCCGACGACCGCCCGCTGCCCGGCTGGCGCGGCTGGCTCGACGACGACTTCCTCGCCAACACGGTGTTCGCCGGCGCCTGCCGGCTGGGCCGCGCGGTGCCGGCGGCGGTCGGTCCGATCAACGCGATCTCCGCGCGGGCGCTCACCGAGCGGGTCTACACGGGACGGTCCGACGCGGTCTTCTGCACGCCGCGCCGGGTGCGGTTCACGGAGATGGAGTACGGCCTGCCGCGCGAGGCGTTCCCGACGATGCTGAGCGAGCTGCCCAAGATCGTCGAAGGGCTGCCGTTCAAGGTGCAGTTCCCGGTCGAGGTGCGGTTCACCGCCGCCGACGACATCCCGCTGTCGCACGGCTACGGGCGAGACTCGGTCTACGTCGCGGTGCACCAGTTCGTCGGTGCGCCCTACGAGCCCTACTTCCGGGCGGTCGAGCGCGTCGCCCGTGAGCTGGGCGGCCGGCCGCACTGGGGCAAGCTGCACTATCGCGACGCCGAGTCGCTGCGGCCGGTCTACCCGCGGTTCGACGAGTTCGTCGCGCTGCGCGACCGGCTCGACCCGCGGCGGGTGTTCGCCAACGCGTACACCGAGCGGGTTCTCGGGGTCTAGACCGCCACGACGTCGGCGACCACCACGGTGACGTTGTCGTAGGTGCCCGCGGCGAGTGCCTGCGCCACGAGCTCCTTGGCGCACGCATCAAGATCAGCAACCTCGCGCAGCGTACGCCCGATCGTCGCGTCCTCGACGTAGTCGGAGAGCCCGTCGCTGCACAGCAACAGCCGGTCGCCGGCCTCGACCGGCAGCAGGGCCGTGGCCGCCTGGTAGGACTCGCCCTGCACCGCCTGCGTGATCACCGAGCGGCGCGGGTGGCCGCGGGCCTCCTCGGCCGTCAGCGCGCCCCGGTCCACGAGCAGCTGCACGAAGGTGTCGTCGCGGGTCAGCCGGACCATGTCGGGCGCACCGGCCGCGAGCAGGTAGCCGCGGGAGTCGCCCACGTGCAGCAGACCGAGCTGGTCGCCGTGCAGGAGGCCCGCGGTGACGGTCGTGCCGGCGCCCTGGCCCTCGGCGGCGATCCGGGCGTTGGCCTGCTCGACGGCGCCGGCCAGCGCGGCCGCCGGATCGGCGCTGTCCGCGTTCTCCAGCCCGCGCAAGGTCTCGATGACGATCTGGCTGGCCGTCTCGCCGGCCGGCATGCCGCCGACCCCGTCGGCGATCACCACCAGGCGCTGCCCGGCGAACGCGGCGTCCTCGTTGTTGGGCCGGGCCGGCCCGACGTCGGTCACGGTCACGGCCTGCAAGATCAAGCGGGGCATGCGTACGAGCATCTCAAACCCGTCGATCGCAGTCTCTACGCAGTATTTCGTAGGGTAGGCGCGTGATGCCGGTGACGCTGGTCGGTCGAGCGCGGGAACGCGCCGAGCTGGCCGCCGCCTGGACCGCGCTCAGCGACGGCGCGGGGCCGCAGGTCGCGGTCGTCACCGGCGACGCCGGCACCGGCAAGAGCGCGCTGGTCGCGGCCGTGCTCGGCGAGCTCGACCCCGCACCCGGGACGGTGCTCACCGGCCAGGCCCGGATCCACTCGCCGGCGCCGTACGACTGGCTGGCCGCCGTGCTCAGCGGCCGTGACACCCGCGGCCTGCCCGCGCCGACCCCCGCGTTGGCGTGGCTCGCGCAGCACGACGCGGCCCCGGTCGAGCGGTTCGCGCCGGGCGCCCTGCTGCGCGTCGCCACCCGGGTGGTCCGCGCGCTGGCCGGCACCGGCCCGGCCGTGCTCGTCGTCGAGGACCTGCACGCCCTCGACCCCGCCAGCCTCAACCTGGTCGGCGAGCTGGCTGCGGCGACCGGCCTGCCGGCGCTGCTGCTGGTCACGAGCCGGCCGAGCGCCGACCCGCTGGTCGCGCGCACGCTGGCCCGGCTCACCGGCACGCCCGGCGCGGTCCGGGCGCACCTCGGGCCGCTGCGGCCGGCCGACGTGGCGGGCGTCCTGGCGCAGGTCTACCCGGACCGGGAGATCACGCCCGGCGCGGCCCACGAGGTGTGGAACCGCACCGGCGGCAACGCGTACCGGCTGACCGAACTGGTCGCCACCACGCCGGCCGACGACGTGGCCGACCTGCTGGTCGCGCCGGCGGGCGAGCCGCCGACCGAGCCGACCGTCGAGCTCACCGCGCGCGAGGTCGAGGTGCTGGTCTGCCTGCGCGACGGCATGGCCAACAAGCAGATCGCGCGGGCGCTGGGCATCTCGGTGCGTACCGTCACCGTGCACGTCTCCAACCTGCTGCGCAAGACCGGCACCGCGTCGCGCACCGAGGCGGCGCTCTGGGCCGTCCGCCACAGTCCGCACGCTCCGTCGTTGACCTCCCGTAGCCGCCCGTAAACCGTAGGGATCCGTCAAGGGTCGCCATCCATTGACCGACGCCTACACAGTCGGCAGGCTCCACATTGGTGCTCCTCGACGTCGAGGAGCCCCTTTGTCATGAGCGAGGGGGATGGATGAGATCTAGACGATGGCTGGGGGCGGCGACCGCCGCCACTCTGGTCGCGGCGCTGATGGCGGCGTCACCGGCCCAGGCGAAGGCACCCGAACCGGGTGACCGCCTCGAGGTCTACGTCGGGACCGTGACACCGGCCCAGCTTGACGACCTCCGCGCGGCGGGCGTCGACGCCGAAGAGGTCACCGTGGGCGCCGCGGGCACGAACACCCGCGTGGAGGCCGTGCTCAGCAAGCGGTCCGCCGACCGGCTCGCTGACCAGGGCGTCAAGCTCGAGGTCAAGAAGGTCCGCGGCAAGGCCGCGTCGCAGGTGCTCCGCGAGCAGGCGAAGGCCGGCTGGGAGGCGTTCCGGCCCTACAACGAGCCCGGGGGCATCCGCGACGAACTGGTCGCCACCGCGGCCCGCTACCCCAAGCTCGCCGAGGTGGTCAACTACGGGAAGACCACCCAGGGCAAGACGATGACCGCGGTACGCGTCACCAAGAACGCGAAGAACGTCCGCGACGGCTCCCGCCCCGCGACGCTCTACATGGGCGCGCAGCACGCGCGTGAGTGGATCACGGTCGAGATGACCCGCCGGTTGCTGCACTACGTGCTCGACAACTACGGCAAGGACCCGGTGATCACCAAGCTGGTCGACACGACCGAGCTGTGGTTCGCGCCCGTGGCCAACCCCGACGGCTACGACTACACGTTCACCCCCGACAACCGGCTGTGGCGCAAGAACCTGCGGGACAACGACGGTGACGGGCAGATCACCTCCCTCGACGGCGTCGACCTCAACCGGAACTTCGGCTACAAGTGGGGCTACGACAACGAGGGCTCGTCGCCGCAGATCACCAGCGACACCTACCGTGGCCCGGGCCCGGACTCCGAGCCGGAGACCAAGGCGCTGCACTCGCTCTACAGCAAGATCCGGCCCGAGTTCTTCATCAACTACCACTCGGCCGCCCAGCTCCTGCTCTACGGCGTGGGCTGGCAGGTCAGCACGCCGTCACCGGACGACGTCATCTCGATCGCGATGGCCGGCGACGACGAGCACCCCGCCGTGCCGGGCTACGACCCCGACATCTCGGCCGAGCTCTACACCACCAACGGCGACGCCGACTCGGGCCTGTCGCACCGCTGGGGCGGCCTGGGCTTCACGCCTGAGATGAGCACCTGCGCGGCCGCGGCCAACTCCGTGCCCGACGACGAGTGGCTGGCGGAAGACTGCGTCAGCGACTTCATCTTCCCGGACGACGAAGAGCTGATCCAGGCGGAGTTCGAGAAGAACATCCCGTTCGCCATCGCCACGGGCCGCTCGGCGCTGGACCCGGACGACCCGGTCTCCTCGGTCGGCCGTTCCACGCCGGACTTCGTCGTCGACACGTTCGACGTCTCGTACGGCACCCGCCAGCCGGTCGCGGTGACCGCCCGGCGCGCGCTGCGCGACGTGGAGATGCACTACACCGTCAACGGCGGCCGCCCGCGCACCACGGGCGTACGCGAGTGGCGGGGCGGCGAACGCTACGGCAACGAGGGCCACGACTACTACGCCGAGTTGCGCGGCAACGTGACCGGCACGAAGAAGGGCGACTCGGTCGAGGTCTGGTTCACCGGCCGGAAGCCCGGCAAGGGCAACGTGGCCAGCGAGCACTTCACCTACACGGTGTCCCAGGACATCGGTGGCGACGTGCTGGTGCTGGCGGCCGAGGACGTGACCGGCATCAGCCCGGCGCAGACGGGCACGTCAGCGAAGTATGCCGACGAGATGCAGGCCGCGCTGACCGCGGCCGGGCGCAGCAGCGACGTCTACGACTTCGACACCCGCGGCCGCAAGGCACCCCACCCGCTGGGCGTGCTCTCGCACTACAAGGCCGTGGTGTGGGAGACCGGTGACGACATCATCCCGCGGGCGACCGGCCAGGTGGGCGGCACCGCGGCGAAGTCGGCGCTGGACACCGAGCTGGCGGTCCGCGACTACGTCAACGAGGGCGGCAAGATCTTCATCACCGGCAAGTACGCGATGTACGCACAGGGGATCAACGGCTCCTACTACTACGAGCCGGACTTCCCGACGCAGCCGGAGTGCACGGACCCGAACGACCCGCCGTGCCTGCCGCTGTTCAACGACTTCCAGCAGTACTACCTGGGCGCGTACGCGTACATCGACGGCTCGGGTTCCGACGACGAGGGCAACCCGCAGCCGCTGAGCGGCCGCAGCGGCCGGTTCACCGGCTTCACGGGCACGCTCAACGCGCCGGGCTCCGCGCAGAACCAGGACCACACCGCGTCGTTCCTGGCCACGTCGAGCATCCTGCCGGAGGACGAGTTCCCGCAGTTCGGCAACAGCGCCGCGCCGGTCGGCTGGGTCCGACCGGGTGCGCCGCCGTTCGACCCGTTCGAGGGCGACTACTACGCCTTCAGCGGGCGCGGTGACGAGGCGTACAAGCGGCTCGGCCGGACGATCGACCTGACCCAGGCCACGACGGCGGAGCTGCGCTTCATGACCTCGTACGACATCGAGACGAACTGGGACTTCATGTTCGTCGAGGCGCACGAGGTGGGCACCGACAACTGGACGACGCTGCCGGACGTCAACGGCAAGACCAGCAACAACGCGGGCGACAGCTGCACGGCGAACTCGCCGGCCCGGCTGCACCCGCAGCTCAACCACTACGTCGAGTTCGTCTCGACCACGGAGCCGTGCCTGCCCGAGGGCACGACCGGCACCTGGAACGCGGCGACCGGCTCCTCCGGCGGCTGGAAGGAGTGGGTGGCCGACCTGTCCCAGTTCGCTGGCAAGCAGGTCGAGGTCTCCATCACCTACATGACCGACTGGGGCACCGAGGGACTGGCCGCGTTCGTCGACGACGTGCGGATCACGGCCAACGGGGCGCCGGTGGCGTCGACCGGGTTCGAGACGGACCTGGGCGGCTTCACGGTGCTCGGCCCGCCGCCGGGCTCGGCACCGAACGTCACGGACTGGAGCCGGACCCAGCTCGGGTTCGAGGAAGGCGCCGTGATCACCACGCAGGACAGCGTCTACACCGGGTTCGGCTTCGAGGGCCTCGCGCCCGCGGAGCGCAACGACCTGGTCAAACGGGCCGTGCGACACCTGCTCGGCTGAGCTGACCGCGAGACGAGGGGCCCCCGGTCGATCCGGGGGCCCCTTCGCTAGCTCCGCTGGTCGTGCATCACCCGGACGACGCGCACGACCAGGTCCCACGGGATCGGCTCGCTCCACCGGAACTGCAGGGCGTCCTTGGCGCCGCGGTACGGCGCGACGGCGCGCTCGAAGTCCTCATCGCCCCGGGGAGCGGGGTAGAGCGAGACGAACTTCTTCCAGGCGGCGTAGTAGACGAGCACCCTGCCGTCGACGGTGACCGCCGGGATGTTGTAGCTGATCTTCTCGCCGGTGTTCGGCAGCGCGTCGAGCACCGTCCGCCGCATCCGCCGGGTGATCTCCTGCTGCTCGGCGGGCAGCGCGTCGATGTAGTCGTCGACACTCGCGAACTTCGGGGGCATGCGGACAGGATGCCGGACCCGGGCCGTCAGAACTCGTAGACCTGGCGATCCTCGACCGGGTGGTAGCCGATCTTCGTGTATATCGAGTTGCTGGTCGGGTTGGCCAGGTCGGTGAAGAGGACGACCTCGTGCGGGCGCGCGGCGGCGCTGATGGCGGCCGTCACGGCCGAGCCGTAGCCGCGGCCGCGGTGCTCGGGCGGCGTGTAGACGGGACCGACCCGGACGACGCCGCCGGCCGGCTTGCGCATCCCGGCCAGGGCGACCGGAGCACCGCCGTCCTCCCAGAGGTGGTAGGCGCCGTAGCTCAGGCCGGCGTCGACGGTCTCACCGGCCGCGGTGAGCGGCTCGTGCAGCTCCGCGCCGCACGCGGTGAGCCACGCGATCAGCAGGTCGCGGTCGGCCGGGCCGGCCACCCGGGCGTGGCCCGCCACCTCCGGCACGACCAGGTCGCCGAGGCAGTAGAGCCGCGACCGCAGGCCGGGCCGGGCGGTGGCGCCCGTGCGCCGGCACCAGGCCTCGGCGAACGCCTTGGCCACCTCGTCGGTCGAGTTGACGCCCGGCACGTCGGCCAGCTGGCCGGCCAGCTCCACCGCGGCCGCGGGCGTCGCCGGGCCGCCGAGCAACAACGGCCGGGGTGGGGTCCAGACGTAGGCGCTGCCGTCGGTGTGCCAGCCGAACACCGGCCGGGCACCGCCGACGGCACCGGGACCGACCTCGGCCACCTTCGCCGAGATGGTCAGCAGCAGCGTGTTCTCGACGGGGCGAGCGCGCAGGGCGGCGCCCACCACGGTCCGGAACTCATCGGCGTCCGACGTGGTCGACCACATCGAACAGACGCTAGTCGGTCGTCTTCTTGGCCGCAGTCGCCTTTTTCGGTGCCGCCTTCTTCGCCGCGGCGGTGGTCTTCTTGGCGGCCGTCGCCTTCTTGGCCGTGGTCTTCTTCGCCGCCGTCTTGGTGGCCTTCGTGGCGGTCTTGGCGGCGGTCTTGGTGGCCGCCTTCTTCGTCGCCTTCTTGCGCGGCGCCGGACCCTTGGCCCGCTTCTCGGCGAGCATCTCCGAGGCCTGCTCGATGGAGAGCGACTCCGGTGTCTGCCCGCGCCGCAGCGACGCGTTGACCTCGCCGTCGGTGACGTACGGCCCGAACCGACCGTCCTTGATCACCAGCGGCTTCTCGGTCAGCGGGTCGGGGCCCATCTCCCGCAGCGGCGGCGCGGCGGCCCGGCGCTGCCGGGTCTTCGGCGCCGCGAGCAGCGCCTTGGCCGCCTCGAGGGTGACCGTGAAGAGCTGCTCCTCGGTCTCCAGCGAGCGGAACTCGTCGCCCTTCTTGACGTACGGGCCGTAGCGGCCCGAGGCGGCGAGGATCTCCACGCCGTCGTCGTCCTTGCCGACCACCCGGGGCAGCGAGAGCAGCCGCAGGGCCTCGTCGAGCGAGAGCGTCTCGGGCGAGTGCGACCGGAACAGCGAGCTCTTGCGCTCGCCGCTGGAGACGTACGGCCCGTAGCGGCCGGACTTGAGGACGATGTCCTCGCCGGTCTCCGGGTGGGTGCCCAGCGTGCGCTCGCCACTGCCGCCGAGGAACAGCTCGTCGACCTTCTCCGGCGTCAGCTCGTCGGGAGCCAGGCCCTCCGGGATCGAGGCGCGGTCCTCGTGGTCGGTGCCGTCGCCGTTGCCGTTGGCGGCCGCGTGGTCGGCGCCGCGCTGCAGGTAGGGACCGTAGCGGCCGACCCGGACCACGACGTCGCGGCCGTGGTCGTCGCGGAACAGCGGGATCGAGTTGACGCTGCGGGCGTCGATCTCGCTGAGGTTGTCGGTGACCAGCTTCTTCAGGCCGCCGGAGGCCGCGATCGTGCCGTCGGCGGAGACGTCGCTGCCGAAGTAGAACGAGGTCAGGAAGTCGTTGGCGGCCATGTCGCCGCCGGCGATCTCGTCGAGCTCGTTCTCCATCGCCGCGGTGAAGTTGTAGTCGACCAGCCGTGGGTAGTGGCCCTCCAGCAGCCCGACCACCGCGAACGCGAGGAACGACGGGATCAGCGCCTGGCCGCGCTTGTTGACGTAGCCCCGGTCCTGGATGGTCGCCATGATCGACGCATAGGTCGACGGGCGGCCGATGCCCAGCTCTTCCAGGGCCTTGACCAGCGAGGCTTCCGTGTAGCGGGCCGGCGGCTGGGTGCTGTGGCCCAGCGCCTCGAGCTGCTCGGCGGTCAGCGGCTGGTCCTTGACCAGGGTCGGCAGGCGCCGCTCGGCGTCCTCGGCCTCGGCGTGCTCGTCGTCGGACGACTCCACGTAGGCGCGCAGGAAGCCGGGGTCGGTGATGGTCTTGCCGGTCGCCGCGAAGTCGGCCTCTTCGCCGGTGGTCGAGACGGCGCGGATGCGCACCGAGACCGACTGGCCGACCGCGTCGGTCATCTGGGACGCGATGGTCCGGCGCCAGATCAGCTCGTAGAGCTTGAACTCCTCGGCCGACAGCTCGTTGGCCAGCTCACCGGGCGTGCGGAAGGTGTCGCCGGAGGGGCGGATCGCCTCGTGCGCCTCCTGGGCGTTCTTCACCTTGCCGGTGTAGCGGCGCGGCTCCGGCGGGACACTGCCCTGGCCGTACAGCTCGGCGATCTGCCGGCGGGCCGCCGCGATGGCGGTCTCCGACAGGTTGACCGAGTCGGTACGCATATAGGTGATGTAGCCGTTCTCGTAGAGCCGCTGCGCGGTGCGCATCGTCTGCTGCGAGGAGAAGCGCAGCTTGCGGGCCGCCTCCTGCTGGAGCGTCGAGGTGATGAACGGCGCGTACGGCTTGCGCCGGTAGGGCTTCTCCTCGACCCGGGTGACAGTGAACGGCCGCCCGTCGAGGCGGGCGGCCAGGCCCCGAGCGCCGTCGGCGTCGAGATGCACCACCGCGGCTCCCGGCCTCACCCGGCCCGTCGTGGGCTCGAAGTCCTTGCCGGTGGCGACCCGGTCGCCGTCGAGCGCGACCAGGTTGGCGGTGAAGGTGCGCGGGCCCTCCTTGGCGGCGGCCGCGTCGACGGCCAGCAGCGCCTGGATGTCCCAGTAGTCGGCGGAACGGAACGCCATCCGCTGGCGCTCGCGCTCGACCACGATGCGCGTCGCGACCGACTGGACCCGGCCGGCCGAGAGCTTCGGCATGACCTTCTTCCAGAGGACCGGCGACACCTCGTAGCCGTAGAGGCGGTCGAGGATGCGCCGCGCCTCCTGGGCGTCGACGAGGTCGCGGTCGATGTCGCGCGGGTTGGCCACGGCGGCCTGGATCGCCTGGCGGGTGATCTCGTGGAAGACCATCCGCTTGACCGGCACCTTGGGCTTGAGGGTCTCGAGCAGGTGCCAGGCGATCGCCTCGCCCTCGCGGTCCTCATCCGTCGCGAGGAAGACCTCGTCGACCTCCTTGGCCAGCTTCGTCAGCTTGCTGATCTGCTGCTTGCGGTCGGCGGAGACGACGTAGAGCGCGGCGAACCCGTTGTCGACGTCGACGCCGAGCCGGGCCCAGGGCAGCTCCTTGTATTTGGCGGGCACGTCCGCGGCGTTGCGCGGGAGGTCACGGATGTGGCCCAGGCTGGCCTCCACCACGTAGCCCGGGCCGAGATAGCCCGAGATCGTCTTGGCCTTCGCCGGTGACTCGACGATGACCAGACGGGTGCTCCTGGCATTGCTCGGCACTGCACTCCCTCACATGTTCGTGGATGTCCAAGGTAACGCGCGGCCCGGCGGGAAGGTCGCGATACGCAGGCGACCCATACCACGGCGCAGCGTCACGGTGGACGGCGACACCGTACACCCAGGTCGAAGGGTGACGGGTGCCACCGCACCGGAACCGGTGTCGATCGAACAGCTGAACAACGCGTTCACCCAGGCCAGCATTCCTGCGGGGCGGGTGCTGGACGATCTCCGACCAATTCGGCGAGCCGGGCCAGCCGGCGCCGGCCGGTCACCCGGTAGGCCGGCCCGCCGGCGCGCGGGCCGAGCAACGCCGCGGGCAGGCCGACGGCCGCCAGCGCGGCACCGACCTGATCCCATTGTCCCTCGTCGTTCGCGCCGAGCCGCAGGGCATATCCGGCTTCATCCGGCGCACCGGCAGCAGCCGCCCAAAGGCGCAGTCTTCGCCCATCGAGGAAGAAATTGGGCGGTGGTCGCTTCACCGCGCCCCGCAACCACGCCACTCCGAGGGCGGCCAACGCGGTCGAATAGGAGGTACGCACGCCCAGGTGCCCCTCGACCTCGGTCGGTGACCAGGTCGGTGCCAGCCCGCGCAGGGTGAGCTCCGCGACCAGCACGTGCACCCGCCAGCCGGCGTCGACGACGACCGAGACGCGGGCCGTCCCGCCCATCCGCACCACCTGGCCCGGCCCGGCGAGCAGGCCCGCCAGGTCTCCCGGCGTGGGTTCGCGGGCCTCGACGCCGAACAGCGAGAGCTGCCGCGGCGTCAGCGACACTCCGGGACCTCGTCGAAGGCGCGCGCCAGCTCCGGTGAGTCGAGGTTGCTGGTGTCCAGCGCGCTGGCGTCGTACTCCTTGTTGAGGGTCTCGACCGTGGCCGCGACGCCGTCGTAGAACGCGGGGCCGGTGTCGAGCCCCTCGATCTGCCGCTTGGCCTTCCCGTAGGCGTCGCGCACCCCGGCCAGCGAGCCGACGAACCCGTCGGCGACCACGTCGCCCTCGTCGACGTCGGGCACCCCGGCCCGTGCGACCAGCGCCCGGGCGTCCTCACTGGCCTTCTCCGCGCCGCCGAGCAGCCGCACGAGGTTCTCCTTCGCCTGCGCGGGGGCGGTCTTCGCCGTCATCTGCTGCTCGGTGCCGGAGGCGAGGCTGTCGATCTCCTCGCGCCACGGGCTCAGCGCGTCGCACACGTCCGCCGCCCAGATCTGCGGCGCCGGCCCGCTGCGGGCGACCCGCTCCAGCATCTCCGCCAGGCGGGGTTCGCGGTGCGGTGCGGGACGCTGCACGTAGACGAGCCGCGGCATGTCGCCGGCGGCCAGGAACTCGTCATCGAGGCCCGAGACGTCCCGGCCCGGCTCGACCGTTCCGTAGCTCTCGCCGTAGATCGCCACGAACACGTCGCTCTGCGCCAGATAGGCCAGGTAGAGATCGCGCGGTGGGTACGGCCGGGCGCCCAGCTCGAACATGACCGGCGTGAGGTGCAGCTGCTCGATCGCCCGGCGCGCGGCGACGCGGGCATCCGCCAGCTCGTTCATCGTGGAGCTGACGAAGACGCGGAGCCGCTGGTCGGGCGTGCGGATTTCGGTCATATCCGACACAAGCGTACCGCGCGAGCTTTGTCCCTCCGCGTCCGGTTCGCTGCTAGCGGGGCCGCCACCCCGGGTCGCGACCGCTGCCCGCGAGCACCGACGCGAACGCACCCACGTCCGGCGCGACCGGCACCGGCGGGGCGAAGATGCCCATCGCGCGGCCCTGCTCGGCCATCTCCACCATGAAGCGGTTGGTCAGCTCGACCGCGGCGGGATCCGGTTCGTAGTCCTGGCCGGTGGCCCGGGCGAGGTCCCAGCCGTGGATGGTCAGGTCGGTGACCAGCATCGAGGCGACGGCGCCGGGCGGCATCTCGTACGTGCCCAACGTGATCGGGCCCGCCGGCGGCATCGCCCAGGCGGTCCGCGCGGCGGCGGAGTCCGTGTCGAAGCGGGTGGCGAACCCCGCGTCGATCAGCTCCGCGGTCCACAGCTCGCTGGGCACCGGCCCGCCCCGCCCGGCCAGGGCCAGCGCGCTGCCCACCTGGAGCACGTGGTTGACCAGCGTGCGGACGTCCCAGTCGACACACGGCGTGGGCGCGGCCAGGTCGGTCGGGCGGACGGCGTGCAGGACCGCGCCGGTGCGCCCGGCCGCTTCGGAGATCACGGAGTCGAGGTGCATACGGGTCACGCTAGGCGGGCGGGCGCGCGGACCGCTTGAACAAACGCGACATACGCTGGGTCGATGTCGGGGATCCTGCACGCCGACCGGGCGCACCGGGCGTTCCGGTTCAGCACCAGGCCGCCGGCCGAGGTCCTCGCGCCGTACGTCGCGCATTACTGGATCATCCACTGGGACCTGCGCGGGAAGCCGGCGCACGAGCAGCACGTGCTGCCGTACCCCGCGGTGAACCTGACCTTCCTGCCCGGGCGTTGCCGGGTCACCGGTGTGCCCCGCGGCCGCTTCACCGAGGTGCTGACCGGCACCGGGCGGGTGTTCGGGGTGCGGTTCCGGCCCACCGGCTTCCGGCCCTTCCTCGGCGCGCCGGTCGCGACGATCACCGACCGCGTCCTGCGGGTCGACGAGGTGTTCGGCACCGGCCTCGACCCGGACGCGGTGCTGGCGGCCGACGACGCGGGCGCCGCCGCCCTGCTGGACGGCTTCCTCGGCGGGCGCGCACCGGCCCGGCCCGACCCCGCCGCGCTGACCGTCGAGGCGATCGCCGCGCGCGCCGCCGCGGACAGCACCGTCACCCGCGTGGACCAGCTCGTCGCCGCGTTCGGCATCGGCGCGCGGAGCATGCAGCGGCTCTTCGCCGACCACGTCGGAGTCGGACCGAAGTGGGTGATCCGCCGCTACCGGCTCCACGAGGCGGCGGCCGCCGCCGCGGCGCACGGCGGGGGGCTCGACGTCGGGGCCCTGGCCACCCGCCTGGGCTACGCCGACCAGGCGCACCTGACCCGCGACTTCACGGCGGTGGTCGGCGAGCCGCCCGCCCGCTACGCGCGTGCCCAGCCCGGAGCCGCACCGCCGCCGGGGTAGCGTCGCCGGTATGAGGATCGTCATCGCCGGCGGCCACGGGCAGGTGGCCCGGTTGCTCAACCGGCGGCTCGCGGACGCCGGCCACACGCCGGTCGGCATCATCCGTAACGCCGCGCAGGCCGACGAGGTGGCGGCGTCCGGCGCCGAGCCCGTCGTGCTCGACCTGGAGAAGGCGTCCCGCGACGCGGTCGCCGCGGTGCTCTCCGGCGCCGACGCGGCCGTGTTCGCCGCGGGCGCCGGCCCGGGCAGCGGACCCGCTCGCAAGTGGACGGTCGACCGGGACGCGGCGATCCTGCTCGCCGACGCGGCGGCCGCTGCGGGCGTGCGCCGGTTCGTGCTGCTCTCCGCCATCGGCGCCGACGAGTTCGATCCGACCCTCGACGACGACTTCGAGGTCTACCTGGAGGCCAAGAGCGCCGCCGACGCCACGGTGCGCCGCAGCGAGCTCGACTGGACGATCCTGCGGCCGGACGGGTTCACCGACAAGCCCGGCACCGGCAAGGTCACCGTCGCCGAGACGGTGGGCCGCGCGAGCATCCCGCGCGCCGACGTCGCCGCCGTGATCGCCGCGCTGGTGACCGGCAACCTGGCCGTGCGCCGCCAGTTCGAGGTGACCGGCGGCGACACCCCGATCGACGAGGCGATCGCGGCGCTCTGACCGCTCAGGCCCGGGCCGGTGGCGGGTCGACCGACGACTCGACGTCGGGCACGGCCGCCGTCTCGGCGGTCGTGTCGCCCTCGTCGGCTTCGTCGTCGTCGGTGGGCTCGGTGCCGGGTGGCTCGCGGTCCGGCGTCGGCTCCCCGGTCGGGTGGTCGGCGAGATAGCGCACCGCCGTGTTGGCCACCGCGAGGATCGGCACCGCGACCAGGCCACCGACGATGCCGCCGACCACGACGCCGGTCGCGATCGCCAGGATGACGGCGAGCGGGTGCAGCGCCACCGCGCGACCCATGATGAGCGGCTGCAGCACGTGCCCTTCGAGCTGCTGCACCCCGATCACGATGGCCAGCACGATCAGCGCGCTGATCGGCCCCTGGGTGACCAGCGCGACGAGCACCGCGACCGCGCCGCTGACGGTGGCACCGATCACCGGGATGAACGCGCCGAGGAAGACCAGCGCCGCCAGCGGGAGGGCGAGGGGGATCCGCATCACCGCGAGCCCGATCCCGATGCCGACCGCGTCGATGAACGCGACCAGGACCGTCGCCCGGACGTACGAGACGAGGGTGTGCCAGGAGTAGTGGCCGGCCCGGGCCACCGGCACCCGCGCGCCCCGGGGCAGCAGCCGGCACAGGAACGTCCAGATCGACTCGCCGTCGCGCAGGTAGAAGAAGAGGGTGAAGAGCACGAGCAGGAAACCGGTGGCGACCTCGCCGATCGTCGTCGCCGTGCTCAGGGCGCCGGTGGCGAGGCTGTCCCGGTTGTCCATGAACTGGTTCTGCAGTTGCTCGATCGCCTCGCTGACCTGGCTCTGCGAGATGTGCAGCGGGCTGTTGGCGAGCCAGGTCTGCACCTCGTCGATCCCCTGCCCGACCTGGTCGGAGAGGTCGTCGAACTGGGAGATGAAGGTCTGGACGATCAGGCTGAGCCCACCGAAGACCACGATCAGGCCGCCGAACAGCACCAGCGCCGCGGCCAGCGACTTGTTCATCCCGCGCCGGCGCATCGCCGCGGCGACCGGTTCGAGCAGCGCCGCCAGCAGGATGGCGACGACCACCGGGATGAGCACGATCCGGAGGAGTCCCATCACCCGGAACAGGAGGTACGCGGCCGCGACGAACAGGACGATCCGCCACGCCCAGGCGCCCGCGACCCGGACGCCGCGCGGTATGCCGTCGTCGACGGTGGGCTCCTTGTTGTCGACCACCACGACCGCCGGCGGTGCGGGCGGCGCCAGCCGCTGGTCGGGCGTGAACGGCGGCGGGCTGCCCCGCCGTCCGGCGGTGCGCAGCGTGTCGCGCGCCCGATCGCGCACCGAGTCGACCCACGTCATGCCGGACTCCGTTGCCCAGCGGCAGGGAGCCGGAAACCCGATCGGCGGTGCGGTTGACCGCACCACCGGTTGGCCGGCCGGCCCGGTCGTCCCGACCGGCGCGGGCCGCGACGCTGGTCGCATGACTGAGGAACCGGTGGTGGCGGAGGGGTTGGGGCGGCGGTACGGCGAGCGGCTCTGGGCGTTGCGGGACGTGTCGCTGGCCGTACCCGCGGGTCGGTTCGTGGCGGTGATGGGCGCGACCGGCTCCGGCAAGAGCACGCTGCTGCACTGCCTGGCCGGGCTGGACCGGCCGACCGCGGGCCGGGTGCGGCTCGCGGGACGGGACATCACCCGGCTGCGCGAGGCGGCGCTGACCCGCCTGCGCCGCGACCGCGTGGGTTTCGTGTTCCAGTCCTACAACCTGCTCTCGACGCTGACCGTCGCCGGCAACGTGCTGCTGCCGACCCGGCTCGGCGGCCCGCGGGTGAGCGGCGGCGACCTCGAGGCGGTGCTCGGCGCCGTCGGGCTCGACGGGCTCGGCGGGCGGCCGGTCGGCGAGCTGTCGGGCGGCCAGCGCCAGCGGGTCGCGGTGGCCCGGGCGCTGGTCACCGAGCCGGCGCTGCTGCTCGCCGACGAGCCGACCGGCAACCTCGACAGCCGTGCCACCGAGGACGTGCTCGCGATCTTCGACGAGCTCAGCGCCGCCGGCCGGACCATCGTGGTGATCACGCACGAGGTCGAGGTCGGCAACCGGGCGAGCCGGCTGGTGCGGCTGCGCGACGGCGCCGTGGTCGCCGACGACCGGCAGGACGCGCGGGTGCCGGCGTGACCGTCCGCGAGACCCTCCGCTTCGCCCTGCGCGGCATCGCCGCCAACAAGCTGCGCTCCGGGCTGACCATGCTCGGCATCCTGATCGGGGTCGCCGCGGTGATCCTGCTGGTCGCCGTCGGCACCGGGTCGGCCCGCCAGGTCAGCGCCCGGATCGAGGCGCTGGGCACGAACACGCTGACCGTGCAGGGCAACGGGGTGCTGACCATGCCGCTGGCCGCCGCGCTGGCCGATCCGGTGCTCGCCCCGGACGTGCTCTCCGCCTCGCCGGTGGTCAGCGCCGCCACGACGGTCACCTACGCCGGCACGGACCACGCCGTGCCGCAGTTCGTCGGCACGGACGCCGCGTACTTCGCCGCCGCCAACACCCCGGTCGCCCGCGGCGCCGCCTTCACCGCCGACGACCTGGCCCGCGCCCGGCGCGTGGTGGTGCTCGGCCGGACCGCCGCGGACGAGCTGTTCCCGGGCACGGACCCGGTCGGCAGGGAGGTCACGGTCGGCGGCGCCCTCTACACCGTCAGCGGGGTGCTCGCGCCGCGGAACTCGGCCGCCGGCTTCACCGACGCCGACGACATCGCGATCGCGCCGGTCACCGCGGTGCGGCAGACGCTGACCGGGTACGGCCCGATCACCTCGATCCTGGTCCGCGCCGCCGGCCCCGAGCGGGTCGACGCGGCCCAGGCCCAGGTCGACGCGATCCTCGCCGCCAAGCTGCCGGCCACCGGCGACGCCAGCCCGTACCGGATCCAGAACGCGGCCCAGCTCCTGGAGACCCAGTCGGAGACCGCGCAGACGTTCACCACGCTGCTCGGCGCGGTCGCCGGCATCTCGCTGCTCGTCGGCGGGCTCGGGGTCACCAACATCATGCTCGTCACAGTCACCGAACGAACCCGGGAGATCGGCATCCGCAAGGCGCTCGGCGCGCCGCGCGGCGCGATCGCGACCCAGTTCCTGGCCGAGGCGACGATGCTCAGCCTGCTCGGCGGCGGCCTGGGTGTGCTGGTCGCGCTGGCCGGCAGCCGGTTCACCATCGCCGGGGTGCAACCCGCCGTGGTGCCGGGCTCGATCGCACTGGCGCTCGGCGTGTCCGTCGCGATCGGACTGTTCTTCGGCAGCGTCCCGGCCCACCGCGCGGCGGGGCTGCGCCCGATCGACGCGCTGCGCTACGAATGAGAGGGGCAACCGCGGTGACGCACGCCGTCGACGACGACGAGGTCCTGCTGGCCGACTTGGCGGCCTCCTTCAGCAGCCCGGCGAGGCCAACCCGCCCGACCACCCAGCGACGACGAGCGGCGCGGAGCCGCCCACCGGCGTCGACCCGTCCGGCGGCACCGGCGGGGAGCAGCCGGTCACCGGCGGCCCGGCCGGGGCCACCTCGACCCCCACCGGCCGGCCGGCCGCCGGCGGCGGGCCGGCCACGGGCGCCACGGCGCCGCCGGCCGGCGAGCCGACCGCGGATCCGCCGCCGGCGGAGGGCGGGGACCCGCCGGCGCAGGAGGAGTCGCCGGAGCCCGAACCGGAACCGACGCCGTCCGCGGAGGCACCGGAGTCGCCGGAGCCGACCGAGACCTCGGCCCCCGACGACGACGGGGAGGCCGTCGCCGCGACTCCCGTCGTCAACCCGAGAGGATGACGTCCGAGGCGTGGAACGGCACGTAGTGGTCGAAGAACAGGCTCGACAGCAGCTCGGCCCGGCTCCCCGCGCGGAACGCGGTGAGCAGCTCGGTCAGGCCGTCCTCGACCGCGTACACGGACAGGCTCAGCTCGCGGGCGATCTGGCGGGTGTTGCGGCCGCGGGCGACCGCGCCGAGCAGCCTGCCGTGCCAGCGCTGCAGGCCACGCGCCCGGACGACGAACGCGCTGATCTCGTGCGGGCGGATCCGGCCCACGGTCACGGCGATCGCGCTCTCCAGGTCGACGGCGTGGAAGGCCAACCAGCGGCCGTCGAACCGCAGGCCGCCGGAGGTGTCGATGAGGCCGGTGCGGCGGCCCTTCGCGACCGCGCTGCCGACCCGGTCCAGCTCCACGGCGTCGAGGACACCGCGGGCGGACGCGGTCACGTCGAGCAGGCGACCGTCCGCGGCCAGCACCAGGCGGCCCGACTCGGAGTCCGGTGCCTCGGGCGTCGCCGGTGAGACGGGCGCGGGCGCCAGGTCGGGGCGGGCGCGGCGCTGCCTGGGCAGGCGGAACCGGGCGACCCGGGGCGGCTGCGGCGGTGGCGCCGGTCGGGGCGGCTCGGCCTGCGGCGAGGTGGCCGCGTTTCCCCGCGCGAGGGCGTTGTGCAGCGCCGCTCCGAGCAGCCGCCCGGCCGGCGCGAGCTGGGCGACGTCCTCGGCCGAGAACCGGCCACCGGCCCGGTAGGCGAGCAGCGCGCCCCACGTCCCGTCGGCGTCGTGGAACGACTGGCGCAGCTCGTCGGTGAACCCGCGCGGCCGCAGGACGGACCGGAACCGGGGACTCAGTTCCGGATCGCCACGGGTGGCGTCGTCCAGCGTGCCGATCCGCTGGTCACCGGCCAGGTCGACGAGCCGCAGCACGTCGTCCTGCCCGTACTCGTTGGCGAACAGCTCCCGTTCCAGCGAGTGGTCGTGCGGTCCACCGTCGACGACGCACGCCGCCCACATCAGCGTCGCCGGGTCGAGCACCGCCCAGATCGCCAGGTCGAACCCGACCGTACCGCGCAGCATCGCGCTCGCCTGCCGGCGCAGGCTGACGTGGTCGAGCGACATGTCGAGGTCGGTGCCGACCCGGGCCGCGAACGGCTCCCGGCCCGTCCGCGGCGCACCGCGGGTTGGCAGGCGGCGGTCGGCGGTCGTCCGGGAGCCGGCGGCCGGTTCCGGCCCCGGCTCCTCGCCGTCGTCCTCGGGCTCCTCGAGTCCGTCCAGCGGGACCCGCACGCCCGCCGCCCGGGCCAGCGTGACGGTCACCTCGCGGCTCACGGGGCGGTCGTCGGGTTCCTTGCGCAGGCAGCGTTGGAGCAGGTCGCGGACGACCGGCGGCACGCCGGGGAGGTTCGGCAACGGCGCGGGCTCCAGATAGATGTGTGCCTCGAGCATCTGGGTGCTGGTCTCGGCGGTCCACGGCAACCGGCCCGCGAGCAGGCGGTAGAGCAGCAGGGCGAGCGCGTACACGTCGGTGGCGGCGACCACCGGGCGGCCGTCGAGCCGTTCCGGCGCGAGGTAGGCGGGCGTGCCGAGGAGCTGGTCGCCCTCGATCACGTCGTGCGCCCCCGCCACCGCCGCGAGTCCGAAGTCGACGACCTTCGCGCCGCCGGCCGGCAGCATCACGTTGCCGGGCTTGACGTCGCGGTGCACCACGTCGCGGGCATGCGCGGCCGCCAGGGCGGACGCCACCTCCGCGCAGATCCGCAGCGCCGGCTCCACGCCGACCGCGCCCCGCTTGAGCCGCTGCTCCAGCGATCGGCCGTGCAGCAGCTCCATCACCACGTACGGCCGCCGGTCGCTCTCGCCGTAGTCGTACACGCTCGCGATGTGCGGGTGGCTGAGCCGCGCGGCGGCCCGCGCCTCGGCCAGGATCCGGCGGCGGAACTCGGCGTCCCGGGCGAACTGCGGCGCGAGGAGCTTGATCGCGACATCTCGGTCGAGGACGCGGTCGTACGCCTGCCACACGACGCCCATGCCCCCGGCGCCCAGCCGGCTCGTCAGCCGGTACCGCGCGCCGAGCAGCGTGCCCTCGTCCACAATCCCTCCCTCCCGCTGTCCGCAATGGATCACCCAGGCGATTTAAGCAAGACCTAACCACCACCTAAGCCTGCGATAGGCGTACGAACGGCGGCGTCAAGTACCGTCGACAGGACTTCATACGGGGCTAAGGAAGGGACCGACCGGATCGGAGTGGTGCATTGGCGACGGTATTCGCGATCCACGCCAACGCGACGACCCAGCTCACGATCAGCCGCGCCGTCGCCACCCTCGCCCACACCGAGCTCGCCGGTCGCACCGCGTCCGCGCTCGAGGCCCGGCGGGTCGTCGCGACGCTCGCCCCGGACGTCGTGACCGTCGACCTGCGGCTGCCCGACGGCGACGGGATCACGCTCACCCAGCAGCTGCGCACCACCCGGCCGCGCCTGCCGGTGCTGCTCGTCGGCCCGGCCCGGCACGCGCTGCTGGAGCGTGCGATGGCCGCCGGCGTCGCGGCGTACGTCGACCGCGGTGCCGGTGTCGTCGAGGTCGCGGCGGCCATCCGCGCCTGCCTCGCGGGCGGCGTGAGCTACTCGGCGCACACGCTGAACGCGGCTCTGCGGCACCACCGGGCGGCGGTGCTCAGCCCGCGCGAGCGCGAGGTCTACGAGCTGGTCCGGGCCGGGCTCAGCCAGGCCGCCGTGGCGAAGCGGCTCGGCGTGGGCGAGTCGACCGTGCGCACCTACGTCGCCCGCGTGCGCGCCAAGACCACCGGCGGCGGTGACCTGCCCCAGGCGGGTTGACCGGACGCGCGCGTCAGCCACGGAACGCCTCCAGGATCTTGACCATCGCCGGCCCGATCACGACCACGAACAGCGCCGGGAAGATGCAGAAGACCATCGGGAAGAGGATCTTCACCGGCACTTTCTGCGCGAGCTCCTCGGCCCGCTGCCGGCGGCGCAGCCGCATCTCGGCCGCTTGCGCGCGCAGGACCTTGCCCATCGGGATGCCCAGCGTGGTCGCCTGCACGACGGCCGACGAGAACGCCCGCAGCTCCGTGACGGTCGTCCGCGCGGCCATCTCGCGCAGGGCGTCGACCCGGGCCCGGCCGATCTGCATCTCGTGCAGGACCCGGGCGAACTCGCCGACCATGGGCCCGCGGCCGTTGCGCACCACCTGGGCCAGTGCGGCCTCGAAGCCGAGCCCCGCCTCGACGGTGACCACCAGGGTGTCCAGCACGTCCGGCAGCGTGCGCCGCACGAGCTCCTGCCGCTCCTGCGCGAGGTGCAGCACCAGCAGCGCCGGGGCCGCATAGCCCACGGCCGCGCCGACCACCGCCCACACGAGCCAGGTCACCGGCGCCGCCGCCAGCACCGCGAGGCCCAGCCCGACGACAGCACCGACGACCACGAGCAGTCCCTGGTACGCGGTCACGGTCTCGACGCCGAGCCAGGTCGGGTTGCCCGCCTGGTCCAGCCGCCGGGTCAGCCAGGCGGACACCCCGCCCCGGCCCACGGCGCGCCCGAGGGCGTAGGCCGGCCGGGGCAGCACGCCGGGCCGCGCCGCGCCCGGCACGGTGTCCGCGCCCGCGACGCGGTACCCCTGGTCGACCGTCTTGATCGTGCGCGCGACCGCGTCGTTCGGCCCCGCGGCCAGCACGACCGCCGCGATCGCGAGCCCGCCGGCCATCGCGACCAGACCGATCAACAGCAGCATGCTCAGACCTCGACCTTCAGCCAGCGGGACATCCAGAACGCGCCGAGCACCATCAGCAGCCCGGCCCCGACCAGCATCACCAGGCCGGGGAACGTGGTCCAGAGGACGCTGAGGTACTCGCGCCGGATCAGGAACATCCACCCGGCGAGCACGAACGGCAGGCCGATCAGGATGTACGACGAGAGCCGGCCCTCGGCCGACAGGGCGTGGACGTGCCGGCGCAGGCGGTCGCGTTCCCGCAGCGTGTCCACCGCGGTCTCGAGCGTCTCGGCGAGGTTGCCACCGGTCTCGCGCTGGATCCGGATCGCGATCACCGCCCAGCCGAGGTCCTGGTTGTCGACCCGCGCGGCGGCCCGCTCCAGCGCGTCCGCCAGGTCGGCGCCGAGCCGGACCTCGCCGAGCGCGCGACCGAGCTCGTCGACGAGCGGGCCCGGCGAGCCGTCGCGGACCACGGCGTCCAGCGCCTGCGTCAGCGAGAAGCCCGACCGCAGCGAGCTGACGACGAGCTGC